>NZ_JBTZSY010000022.1:0-43761 GCF_054815885.1 Anoxybacillus sp. TBDG-1 | reverse complement strand
AATTGTATATAGAGTTTTATGGATTTTTACAAAAACATTTTAACAGTTACTACCCCCCTTAACGCTAGCGCGTTGTGTGATGACGTAATACACAACAACGAGAACAAGCGTAAATAAGAAAAGAAGGGTAGATAAAGCGTTAACGGATAATGAAATCCCTTGGCGTGCGCGCGAATAAATTTCAACAGACAACGTCGAAAAGCCATTGCCTGTCACGAAAAACGTGACTGCAAAGTCATCGAGCGAGTACGTGAGCGCCATGAAAAAGCCAGCAAAAATGCCTGGTGTAATGTATGGGAGGACAACTTTCGTTAAGACGTTCCATTCGTTTGCCCCTAAATCGCGTGCTGCATCAATCAATGTCGGACTCATTTCTTGTAGCTTCGGTAACACCATCAACACGACAATCGGAATGCTGAAAGCAATATGAGATAATAAGACAGACGTAAATCCGAGCTGAATGCCAGCAATCGTAAATAAGATCAGAAACGATGCTCCGATGATGACGTCAGGGCTGACAATTAAGATGTTATTTAGCGTAAGCAACGTTTGCTTCCAGCGATGTTTTGCATAATAAATGGCAATCGCGCCTAAAACGCCAATGATTGTCGCAAGCGATGACGATAATAAGGCGATAATCATTGTATGCAAAACGATAATAAGCAAGCGTGTATCAGCAAACACTTCTTTATACCAATCAAGCGTAAACGATTCGAAATGATGCATCGTCCCACCACTATTAAACGAATAATAAATTAAATATAAGATAGGCATGTATAATATGAAAAACACAAACGCTAAATAGAGGCGAGAAACTTTCATTGTCTCACCCCCCATTTTTTATTTCCTGTTAAAGCCATGATGCCGGCCATGGCAATCATTAAAAAGACAGCGATTGTCGCACCCATCCCCCAGTTTTGCGTCACGAGAAAATGTTGCTCGACAGCGGTACCAAGCGTAATGACGCGGTTTCCGGCGATTAATCGCGTCAACATAAAGAGCGAAAGCGACGGAATGAACACCGCTTGACAACCTGCTTTGACACCATCGAGAGTAAGCGGAAAAATGACGCGACGAAATGTCGTCCATTCGCTCGCCCCTAAGTCACGCGCAGCATCGATTAAAGAAGGATTCAATTTTTCAAGCGCATTAAAAATCGGCAAAATCATAAACGGAATAAAAATATAAACAGATACAAAAACAAAACTAAAGTCCGTAAACAATAGTTGTTTCGTTCCAATTCCAATCGCTTCAAATAGCGCATTGACTGCCCCATACGTGCCAAACAAACCGAGAAAAGCGTACGCTTTTAACAATAAATTGACCCATGTTGGTAAAATAATAAGCAACAACCATAACTGCTTATGTTTCGTTTTTGTTAACAAATAAGCGGTTGGGTACGCAATAAGGAGTGAACATGCTGTAATTAGAAATGCATACCAAAACGAATTTACTGTCATTCGTAAATAAACTGGCGTAAAAAAAGTTTGATAATTGACGAGCGAGAAATGGCCTTCGATATCGAAAAAAGAATAATAAATAATAAGAATAATCGGTGCAACAACGAACAACCCGATCCATAACCAATAGGGGATGGCATAAGCATAGCGGCGCATATTATTCTCCCCCGTTTCTTTTCATAACATGAATAGCTTCTGGTTCAAAATGTAGGCCGATTTCTTCTCCGATCTCTGCTTTTTTTGTCGAGTGAACGAGCCACTCGTTACCATGCGTATCATAACAACAAAGCTCATAATGTACGCCGCGAAATAAGACAGAATCAACACGCACGTGCAATTTGCCTCGCTCAACCGTTGTTAATTCTAAATCTTCAGGGCGAATGACAATATCGACTTGTTCATTTTTCGCAAATCCGTGATCGACGCACGTAAATTGTTGATTCGCAAATTCCACAACAAAATCGTCGATCATCGTTCCAGTAATGATATTTGATTCCCCGATAAAATCAGCGACGAAACGGTTCACAGGTTCATCATAAATATCTTTTGGTGTACCACGTTGTTCAATCTTTCCTTTATTTAACACAAAAATTTCATCTGACATCGCAAGTGCTTCTTCTTGATCGTGAGTGACGAAAATAAATGTAATGCCAAGTCTTCGTTGTAATTCGCGTAACTCGTATTGCATTTCTGTTCTCAGCTTTAAATCAAGTGCTGATAGCGGTTCATCTAGTAACAGCACGTCCGGTTCGTTGACGATCGCACGAGCGATAGCGACACGTTGTCGTTGACCTCCTGACATTTCATGAATGGCCCGTTGTTCGTATCCTTCTAAGTTGACGAAGCGAAGTGCTTCTTTTACTTTTCGCTCAATGTCTGCCTTTGGCACTTTTTTTATACGCAAGCCAAAAGCAACGTTTTCAAACACGTTTAAGTGAGGAAAAAGCGCATAATCTTGAAATACTGTATTCACTTGCCGTTTATTTGCTGGAACATTGTTCATTCGTTTTCCGTGAAAGTAAATATCTCCTTTTGTCGGTTCGATAAACCCAGCAATTAAGCGAAGAATGGTCGTTTTTCCACAACCGGAAGGACCAAGAAGCGTATAAAATTTGCCACGCTCCATTTCAAAACTGACGTTATCGAGCACAGGAGGATCATCATCGTATTGTTTTGTGACATGGTCAAAGCGAATAATGACGCGATCGTCCATATTGTTTTTCCCACCTCATTTAGCCATTTTTTAAATTCATTATGAACGATCGGTTCATATTCAGCAACTTTTTATTGAAGAACACCGTAGCTAATGATTTTAACTGTCGGGTGAATGTTAATGTCTGCTTTCGCGAATGCTTTTGGCCAGCTTTTTACCTTTTGAAACTGTTTGTATTCGTAAGCGCGGGCATACAAACCAAATCCGATCGGATCGACTTCAAATTTTTGTAGTTTTTTAATGACATTTTCAAGCTGCTTTTGTATTTCTTTCGTGAGTAATTTCTCAATTTTTTCCTTATCTTTTTTCATATCAATGTACGTTGTTGACTCTGTTAAAATAGCGCTTAATTTCATGTGCACATCAAAGTGAAAAATTCCGTTTTGAAACGACGGTTTATATGAAAAATCACCATGTTCAATAGAAATGCTTACGTATTCCGTCTGTTTTGTTAATGTTTTAATTGGTAACGTAATCGATGTCGCGGGTTTAATATTTTTTTGCAATATCGCAAAATACGGACTTTCTTTTTGTGATAATGAGCCGACATATTTCCTCTGTTTGTTAAATAAAGCAATCCCTCCTGCGACTAAATCCCCTTTATGTACTTTTAAAATTGGCGCAAATGGGGTTTGGGAACGATCAAGCGATAAACGTCGAAATTCAAGCAAGTTTATTTTTGTTGTTTGTTTGCCTACATTCGCTGTTAATAGTACATCTCGAATTGCGACAGATAAACGAGGTTTATCTTCAAGGCGAATATACATTAGCTCTTTTAACGGTCCATCGAAAACGATAAAATTGGCTGTTGTTGAATTTTTCGGATCGCGATAAAGCACATCTAAATATGGAAACATATTAAGCTTTTTCGCGAGAGTTTTGCTTATAACTACATTTTGTGTTTTTCCTCCAACTATTTTTCCAGTGGCAAAGGCGTTTGCTTTAAAACGATTATCACGCAACGTTAATCCGGATGTACGAATGACTTCGTAAATGTTTTTTGACTCTTTATTAAACACAGGGCTTACAGAGTAAACGAGCAAATTTTTGTCTTTTCCTTCATCTAAACCGACCGTTAAAACGAGCGTCAATTCATCGAGCTGTGTTCGCGTGCCACATCCGACTGTTAAGAGAAAACAAAGAACAAAGTATATATATTTTCTCATTTCTTTTTTCCCCCTTGAAACCATTGCGCAACGGAAACGTAAATGAATAAAATGATAGGAAAAATGTAAGCACCCCATAGACCGTATCGCTCCCACCACGACCCCATCGTTTGAATATGGGAAAACGATGGATTGTATAAAAAAGATATTAAAATAAATATGCAAACTGCAATAAGCAATACAATCGTATGGTCTTTTTTTCCGATAAGTTGACTAATACCAAAAACAGTTGTGAAAATGTACGGGATACCTGTCGTTGACATCACGAACAAATAAAACGATAAAAAAATCACTTCAAACCGTTCAATAAATGAAAACTCGATTGTTTTAAGCAACAATAATGTCGGCCAAATAAGTGAAGGTGTTTCGTCAGGGCTAAAAAAAATAAAACAAGTGATCGTAATTAATAAAAAAGTAAAAGCAGAGATACTGTTGGCGATAACCATTGCTTTTACCGCATGTCTTTTTTCTCTTAAAAACGGATAAAAGACGAACGCTAATTCAAAGCCTAAAAACGACAAAATGGTCGTTTTCACCGCTTGAAAAATAGGTGTCCATCCTTCTTTTAAAATAGGGAGCATATGCAAAATCGTTCCTTTTTGTAACGGTACAGCGATGAGAATCGGCATCCAAAGCGTTAAATAAAAGATGACTTCTGCGTAGCGACCGAGCACGCGTGCACCATTTCGCGTAATTAAAAATCCGGGTAGCATAAATAACATCATAATAAGATAGTTTGGAGTGTTCGGCAAAATCCATACTTGTGTAATATGAATGGCAGTAAACACGACGGTGATGGACGCTAATAGAGCGTAAGCGACAAAAGCGATATGGATCAAAGTTCCGAATATACGACCGAAGTAGCGGCGAGAAAGATCGAAAATGGTATCTTGCGGATGCGTATTCATCGTTTTTATAATGATCGTACTTGCGATAATCGAAATGATCCAACCGATAAGAAGCGCAATCCAGCCATCTGTATTGGCGATATCAGCAAGCTGGGCTGGAAGTGATAAAATGCCAATGCCGATTTGAGTGCCCGAAATAAGAAAAATATATTGCATCGTTGTCATTTCGTTAAATTCATATCGTTTCATATGCACCACTTATTTGCGAAATTTTTTTTGTCTCGTCAGCTGTGTTGGACGGGCAGATAATGGACGCGTGCGCATCATCCAAAGCGGAAAACGTAAAATCGTATCTTTCCAGTCGCGCAATCGTGCAGGGGCAAACGGGCTTCCTTCAGGTGTACCAAGCGATTCTAATGAAATAAGGTGCCCAATAATAAGCATAAAGCCGATTACCATGCCGACTAAACCAAATAAAGAAGCGGCAATCATCATCGGAAAGCGCAATAAACGAATCGATTCCGACATATCTGGATTTGGAATAATAAATGACGCAATCGCCGTTAATGAGACGATAACGACCATAATGTTGCTGACGATACCGGCTTCTACAGCTGCTTGCCCGATGACGACCCCTCCAACGATGCCGACCGTTTGTCCGATCGGTGCAGGCAGGCGCAAACCTGCTTCACGTAACATTTCAATCGCAAGTTCCATTAAAATGGCTTCTAAAATAGGGGGGAGCGGAACACGTTCGCGCGATTCGCCAATCGTTAACAATAAATTGAGCGGGATAATTTCGTAATGAAACGAAAGCGCTGCAATATAAGCGGACGGTAAAAAAATAGCCATAAAAAAGGCAAGCAAGCGCAAAAGCCGTAAAAATGATGCGATCATCCACCGCGTACTGTAATCGTCAACTGTTTGGAAAAACGTAATAAATGTCATTGGTCCGATCATGACGCTAGGCGAGCGGTCGACGACGATCACGATGCGCCCTTGTAGTAAATTGCTGACCGCAGCATCTGGCCGTTCGGTTAATAAAAATTGCGGAAACGGTGAAAACGGATTATCTTCAATATGCTGCATCAATTCCCCTGTATTGACGATCGTATCGACGTCAACTTGTTCAATGCGATCTTTTAATTCTTGCAGTACTTCTGGATGGGCAACGTCTTCTAAATACAATAAGGCGACAGGTGTATGTCCGCGTCTGCCGACAGTCGTTTCTTCAATTTTTAGTTGTTGATGTGGCAAATAACGGCGAATAAGCGCAATATTTTTTTCGCATGTTTCAATAAATCCTTGATGCGATCCTTTTAGTGACGATTCAATTTGCGGTTCAGCGATGGCACGATGCGGCCACCCTTGTGTATCTAAAAGTAATACTTGATTGTCGCCGTCTAGGAATAGCGCTGTTTCCCCTTGAAATATATGTTGCATGACATGTTCCCATTTTGTCGTATATGATTTTGAACCAATCGGGAGTTGAATATCCGCAATTGTATGAATGTGTTTCGTTTCAAATAAAAGCGGATCAATAATGTTGTTGTTAATCGAGTTTTTATCAACGAGCGTATTAAGATATACAAGTAACGCCCGTTTTTTCGGCTCACCAATGAGTAGATGGCAGTATACAAGGTCAGGCGTTTTTGTAAAATAGTCACGCAACGTTTGTTCATTCGCATCAAGCGAATGAGTCAATAGTTGTTGAGTGCCGTTCATTATTCATCTCCTTTCAGCTGTTGAAGCGGTTCGATGGCTGGTCCTTCTAGCACTTTTCCTGTAAAACAGAAGCGTGAACCGTGGCATGGACAGTCCCATGTCCGTTCACTATTGTTCCACTCCAGTTCGCAACCCATATGTGTACACGTCGTATCGACGACATAACGTGTACCTTCATCATCGCGATAGGCCCCTGCCCGTTTTCCATTTACATTGACAACGGCCCCTTCTCCTTTTGATATGTCGCGCGAGGTACGAAGGGCATATTCAAGTTTTCCGATTAGGAAATGCTTCGCGACATCGATTCCTTCCGTCAGCAAGTGATTGAGCGACGGATCAGCAACAAATCGTGACGGAGTAAACAGTTGAGCGTAACGGTTTTCTTTTTGTAATGCTAAATCGGTTAACAGATGAGCAGCAACCGTGCTTGTCGTCATGCCCCATTTTCGATACCCTGTCGCGACAAGAATGTGTGGAAGACCTGTGCGAACAGAACCGATGTATGGAAGATTGTCTAGCGTGATGAGATCTTGCGCCGACCAACGATATAGCACATGTGATAAACCGAACGTATGTTGACAAAATGCTTGTAACGCTTCATAGTGTTGAATCATGTTGATCCCTTGTCCGACTTTATGCGACTCGCCACCGATTAGAAGAAGCGGCTTGCCGTCCATCGTTGTGCAGCGAAGAGATCGCTTTGGTTCATTTGCGCTTAAATACATGCCTTGCAGTCGTTCGTGTGACTGGACTGCAATAACGTACGATCGTTCTGCATGCAAGCGTGCAAAGTAAAATGCAGGGTCAAAAAACGGAAAGTGGGTACAAATAATGACGGTATCACATGTAATGGTAGATCCGTTTTTTGTTTGGACGACTGGTCGTGTCGCTGTTTCGATATGTTGTGCAACAGTTTGTTCGTAAAAAGATGCCCCATGTTTTACTGCAACATCGACTAATGTTTTGACGTAATGAAGCGGATGAAATTGCGCTTGGTTGCGCATCATGACTGCACCTTGGATGGAGAAAGGAAGTGACAGTTGATCGACATATGCCCCGTCGATGCCGAGCGTTTCATACGCTTTCCATTCCGCCTCAAGCTTATATAATTGCGTTTCTTCAGTCGTATACACGTATGCGTCTTCTACCGATAAGTCACAACGAATATCGTGTTCTTTTATCGTTTGCAAAATCGATTGCAGCGCTTCTTTATTTGCTTCGTAATATTGACGAGCGCTATCTTCACCGAAGTGGGCTATCAGTTCATGATAAATGAGATCATGCTGGGCAGTGATTTTTGCGGTCGTATGCCCTGTTGTGCCGTGACATAGCCGATCTGCTTCGATGACGGTGACGCGCACTCCTTGTTTAGCGAGCAAATAAGCCGTCGTAATGCCTGTTATTCCTCCTCCAATAATCGTCACATCCGTTTTAATCGGTTGCTTCAGAGGGGGGAAAGACGGAATCGTTGTTGATTGTAGCCAATACGATTGTGATAACTTTGGTAAAGACATGTTTTTGTTCCTCCATAACCACGTTTTTCTTAATTTTCCCCAAATCGAAAAGTTTATGATGAACATTTGTAAAGATGATAAAATGGAAATAGACGAGTATCGAAACGTTTTTATAACATAACGTAAGAGGGAGATCGAAAGTGAATAAAGATGCAAACATTCGTTTACAAGATAACGTGGTGTTAGAACATTATGGGCTTAATGAATTGCATTTAGAATCTGTTCGTCATTATCGCGAACAATTTGCAAAAGCAAAGCCAAACCATCCATGGAACGGGTTAGAAACGAAAGATTTTTTATATAAAATTGGGGCATGGGGGAAAATACGAGATACAAACAAAGAAGGGCTCACATTAGCAGGGCTCCTTATGTTCAGCGAAGAGCGAATGATTACAGAAGTTTTACCACAATACTTTTTGGAATATCGCGAACATGACGACAATGATATGCATTGGACAAATCGTTTCACTTCACAAGACGGAACGTGGTCGGGAAATATTTATGATTTTTATTTTAAAGTGATGAACGAGTTTAAAGATGTATCTACATTTGAAAAAGAAGCTGTGCATGAAGCGCTCATCAACGCGATTGTCCATGCCGATTATAATGGCGATGGAGGCGTTATTGTTGAACGGCAGCGATCATATATACAATTTTCTAATCCTGGGCTTTTCGGCATTCCTTTAGAACAAGCGTATAGCGGCGGGATTAGCCATTTGCGCAATCCGAATATGTTTAAAATGTTTATTTACATTCAATTTTGTAAACGTGCTGGAGTCGGTTTAAAAACGATAGAGACGATTTGCTTACAACAACTTGCTGTCGAGCAATATGATTTCCAAAAACGAACGGTCGTTACATTGCCTATTATGTCCTTCTCAGAAAGACACGAACATATAGAGAAGATCGAGGCAGTAAGTGATTGGACGGATGATGTGCCATTATTGGACTCCGTAAATAAAGATGAAAACTCCTATAATATCGAACGAAACTCCATTAATAACGATATTGAGTCCATAAATAAAGAACGAAACTCCTTAAATAGCGAGCTTAACTCCGTAAACAAAGGGCTTAACTCCGTAAATAATAAGGATAGCTCCATAAATAAAGACGAAAACTCCGTAAATATCCTTTTTGACTCCGTAAATAAATCGGATGAGAAAGCAGAAATAAATATCGATCAGGAGCTATGGAACATTGCTGAAATTGCACGTAAGAAAAAAAGGCTTGCACCGACTAAAATGGAAGAAATCATTTTGCAACTATGTGCTCATCGACCGTTAATGCTAAAACAATTATCGTATTTATTAGATCGAACGCCAGACGGTTTACGAAACAACTATTTAGGAAAGTTATTAGCAGAAGGAAAAATGAGGTTAAAGTATCCAGAACAACTAAATCATCCGAAACAAGCATATATGACGAATAAGTAATATTCATGATTTGTTCAATATTTCACAATCTATAATAGAGAAAAGAATGTTACAATGATGGTAACAAAAGAAAAGTTGAGGTGACAAACAATGCTTGTATGCGAATGGAGAAACTTTTCAACAGATGCGGAAACATATACACTAGAGCTATTTGAAGAAATGATTGGCGATGAATTTGAGGCGATGATGTTTGAAGATGATCAAGAAATTCCTTCTTATATATGGACAGTAAACTATGTTGTCATTGTCAAACGAAATACGCGCATGTACAACGATATTTCGTTTACGAAAATTCCGCGCAATCCAGTATGTGAGTAACCGCCTTCTTTATGAAGAAGCGGTTCTCTTATAAAACATAATTGCTCAATATTTCACAAAGTTGACACACACGAACAAAATTCCTTTCGCTATAATGAAAATGTGAAAAAAATCACAATTTTATTTTCAATTAACTTGTGAAAAAATTCACAAATAATAATACAGGAGGGTCTTATATGGCTGTTGATGAAAAAGTATTAGACCAAAAGAAAGAAGTTACGAAAATGATCGACACCCTTGTGGCGAATGCGCAAAAGGCGTTAAAAGCATTTCGTGATTACGATCAAGAAGCGATTGACCATATCGTCAAGCAAATGGCGTTAGCTGGACTTGACAAACATATGTATTTAGCGAAGTTAGCGATCGAAGAAACAAAACGTGGCGTGTATGAAGATAAAATGATTAAAAACATTTTTGCGACAGAATATATTTATCATAACATTAAATACGATAAAACGGTTGGCGTCATCCGAGAAAATGAACAAGAAGGCATCATTGAAATTGCCGAGCCTGTTGGGGTGATTGCTGGGGTTACACCGGTAACAAACCCAACATCAACAACGATGTTTAAGGCGCTTATTTCAATTAAAACGCGCAACCCAATCATTTTTGCGTTCCATCCGTCCGCGCAAAAATGTAGCAGTGAAGCAGCACGCATTTTACGCGATGCAGCCATTGCAGCTGGTGCACCAGAGTATTGTATTCAATGGATCGAAACGCCTTCTGTCGAAGCGACTCAACAATTGATGCATCATCCTGGCGTTTCGCTTATTCTTGCGACAGGTGGAGCAGGCATGGTTAAAGCGGCATATAGCTCAGGAAAGCCAGCATTAGGGGTTGGACCTGGCAACGTGCCTTGCTATATTGAGAAAACCGCAAATATAAAACGTGCCGTGAACGATCTCATTCTATCAAAAACGTTTGACAACGGTATGATTTGTGCATCTGAACAAGCGGTCATTATTGATAAAGAAATTTATGATGCCGTGAAAAATGAGATGATCGTAAACAAATGTTATTTCTTAAATGAAGAAGAAAAGAAAAAAGTTGAAAAGCTTGTCATTAATGAGAATACGTGCGCAGTCAATCCGAATATCGTCGGTAAACCAGCATATGAAATTGCGAAAATGGCAGGCGTTGATGTGCCAGTTGATACGAAAATTCTTGTGGCAGAACTAAAAAGCGTTGGCCCGCAAGAGCCGCTTTCTCGTGAAAAATTAAGTCCGGTATTGGCGTGCTATAAGGTAAATAGTACAGAAGAAGGATTAAAACGAGCAGAAGAAATGCTTGAGTTCGGTGGACTTGGTCATTCTGCTGTTATTCATTCAGAAAATCAAGAAGTCATTCTTGAATTCGGTAAGCGAATGAAAGCAGGGCGAATCATTTCTAACGCACCATCTTCACAAGGGGCGATCGGTGACATTTACAACGCATACATTCCGTCATTGACGCTCGGTTGCGGTACGTTCGGTGGCAACTCTGTTTCGACAAACGTTGGTGCGACACATTTAATTAACATTAAAAAATTAGCGAGAAGGAATGTAAACATGCAATGGTTTAAAGTTCCGCCAAAAATTTATTTTGAAAAACACGCGACACAATATTTAGCGAAAATGCCAAACATCTCACGCGCCTTTATCGTTACAGACCCAGGCATGGTGAAGCTCGGCTATGTCGATAAAGTGTTGTACTATTTACGCAAACGCCCAGATTATGTGCATTGCGAAATTTTCTCAGAAGTTGAACCAGACCCATCAATCGAAACAGTCATGAAAGGTGCCGACATGATGCGTGCGTTCCAGCCAGACGTCATCATCGCTCTCGGCGGTGGTTCAGCGATGGACGCAGCGAAAGCGATGTGGTTGTTCTATGAACATCCAAATACAGACTTTAACGGCTTAAAACAAAAGTTTTTAGATATTCGTAAACGTGTATTTAAATATCCAAAGCTTGGTCAAAAGGCGCAATTTGTCGCGATTCCAACAACGTCTGGTACAGGTTCGGAAGTCACATCATTTGCGGTCATTACAGATAAGAAAAATAACGTTAAATATCCGCTCGCTGATTATGAGTTGACACCAGATGTCGCCATCGTTGATCCACAATTCGTTATGACGATGCCAAAACATATTACAGCGGATACAGGTATGGACGTATTAACACATGCGATTGAAGCGTACGTATCGAACATGGCGAACGACTATACAGACGGGTTAGCGTTAAAAGCCATTCAGCTTGTCTTTGAATACTTGCCACGTGCATACAAAAACGGCAACGATGAAGTAGCGCGCGAAAAAATGCACAACGCATCAACGATTGCCGGTATGGCATTTGCGAACGCCTTTTTAGGCATTAACCATAGCTTAGCGCATAAACTTGGTGCAGAATTCCATATTCCGCACGGACGTGCAAATACGATTTTAATGCCGCATGTCATTCGTTACAACGCGCAAAAACCGAAGAAATTTACAGCGTTTCCGAAGTATGAACATTTCGTGGCTGACCAACGTTACGCTCAAATTGCCCGCTTGCTTGGCTTGCCAGCGAAAACGACAGAAGAAGGAGTAGAAAGCCTCGTTCAAGCGATCATTAAGCTCGCAAAAGAGCTCGACATGCCATTAAGCATCGCAGCAACAGGCGTCAGCAAAGAAGCATTCGAAAGCAAAGTCGAACAACTTGCTGAATTAGCTTTCGAAGATCAATGTACAACAGCCAACCCAAAATTGCCATTAGTCAGCGACCTTGCCGACATTTATCGCCAAGCATATAAAGGGGTTTAAGATGATAAGGGGCGTCCGATGAAGGATGTCCCTTCTTTTTGTTTATGGTACACTAATAGAGGAAAGAGAGGGACGGATCGTGAAACAAGCGAAGACGAATGCTGTGCGCATGCTTGATCGCGCACGTGTGCCGTATGAACTGTTGACTTACGAATATACAGATGGACAAATTGATGGGATATCCGTTGCGAGAAAAACTGGACAACGTGAAGAAATAGTGTATAAAACGCTTGTCACAAAAGGGGCGAGCGGTCAACTTTACGTATTTGTTATCCCTGTCGCAGCAGAACTGGATTTAAAAAAAGCGGCGATCGCTGTCGGTGAAAAAAGTGTGCATATGTTGCCTGTGGCGGATATCGAAAAAATGACGGGGTATGTGCGAGGTGGTTGCTCGCCAATCGGAATGAAAAAAATGTATGCCACATATGTGGATGAATCGGCGTTTTTGCACGAACAAATCATTGTGAGCGCAGGGAAAATCGGCATGCAAATGAAACTTTTTGTTCAAGATTTATTAAAGTTAACGAAAGGGAAAACCGCACATGTCATCAAAGCGTAGGAGGGTTGTCGCATGCGAATGACAAAAGAGGTAGAACGTCAATGGCTTAAGCAGCGCATCGAAGAAGGACTGTTGACAGACGACAATCGCTTGCTTTGGGAAATGATTTTGCCAAGTCGCTTAAAGCGCATGTACGATGTGTTAAGCGAACGGACGAGGTATATTACCATTTTGACGGAAGCGGTAGACGACCCACACAATCAAGCAGCAGTGTTACGTTCAGCCGAGGCGTTTGGCATTCAAGACGTTCATGTTGTCGCCGGAGCCGCTCCGTTTGAACCGAATAAATGGGTGACGCGACGTGCGGACAAATGGTTAACTGTGCATAAACATTCATCGATTGAACACGCCATTCGCCGCCTTCAACAAAACGGCTATCAAGTATATGCAAGCTATTTAGGAGAAGGAACGATTCCGCTTGAACAAATCAACGTATCGAGGCCAACGGTGCTTTTGTTCGGAAATGAGCATCGCGGAGTATCGGAAGAGGCGCTTGCTTTGGCGGATGGGAAGTTTATCATTCCGATGAACGGCTTTGTGCAAAGCTTTAATATTTCCGTTGCAGCAGCTATTTCTCTTTACGATGTCACGAAGCGGGCGAAACAAGTGGCGAATGGGCGCTACTATTTGTCGCTTGCGGAAAAGAAGGAAATATATGAGCATTGGATGAAACTTTCGCTTAGTCCACGGCTAAGAAAAATGGTGGAAAGTAAAATAGGAGGAAGCAATGATTGAAGGAGTGATTTTTGATTTAGATGGCGTCATTGCTGATACGGTTGAGCTGTACTATATCGCGACAAAACGCGTCGCCGATGAAATCGGAGTGCCGTTTGATCGACAGCTCAATCAAAAGCTGCAAGGTATGAGCAGACAGGCGATGGTTGAGGCGCTTCTTGGTGAAACGGCGCATGAATGGACGGAAGAAGAAAAGCGTGCTCTTGGCGATCGCCGTGGCCAATATTATCGTGAGCTGATCGAGCAATTGTCGCCAAGTGACGTGTTGCCGGGAATGATAGATCTCCTTCGCGACATTCAGCGCGACGGCGTCCCGATGGCGCTCGCATCGTCAAGTTCAAACGCACGTATTGTTGTTGAACGGCTTGGCGTACGCTCTTTTTTTGATGTCATTGTCGATGTAAAAACCATTGCGCGCATGAAGCCAGATCCAGAAATTTTTTTAACAGCTGCAACACAACTTTGTGTGGACCCATCCCATTGTGTCGCTATTGAAGATGGGGAAGCGGGAATGAAAGCAATTAAGCAAACAAATATGTTTTCTGTCGGCATCGGGGTGCATTTAGCCTCGCTGTCTCCCGATTGGCTCGTTCAGCGGACAACGCAATTGACATGGGATGAGTTGAAAGTAAAATTTATGCAAAAAGCTGGTCAATGACGACCAGCTTATTTTGCGCCTAATATTTGTTTTGCTTTTTCAACACTTTCTTCTGATGGCGTCGGGATGCCTTCAAGCGGATACGTCAGTCCAAGTGCTTTCCATTTGTACACGCCGAGTTGATGATAAGGAAGCACCTCAATTTTTTCGACGTTGCGCAACGTACGAATGAATGCAGCTAAGCGTTGCAAATCGTTTTCATCGTCTGTGACGGTTGGAACGAGCACATGGCGAATCCAGACGGATACGTTTCGTTCAGATAAAAGACGAGCAAAAGCTAAAATATGTTCATTTGTTTTGCCAGTTAGTTTCCGATGTTTTTTTTCATCGATATGTTTTACATCTAGCAAAATTAAATCTGTGTATTGAAGCAATTCATTTAATTTTTTTTGAAATGATGCTTCCGTCGTATAACATCCGCCAGACGAATCGATCGTTGTATGAATGCCAAGCTGTTTACAACGGCGAAATAGTTCAATTAAAAAATCGATTTGTAAAAGCGGTTCTCCACCACTAACCGTTATCCCGCCGCCGGATGCTTGCATAAACGGCAAATACGTTTGGGCATCAGCGATGATTTCATCGACGGACATTTGTTTTCCTTTGCCAATTTCCCACGTATCTGCGTTGTGGCAATATTGACAACGCAATAAACATCCTTGGGTGAAAATGACATAACGAATGCCGGGACCATCAACTGTTCCGCACGATTCAATCGAATGAATAAATCCGTTCACGATGTTTTCCTCCTAGGTAGAAAGCTCCCACGATGTGTGGGAGCTTCCATTACATAGTTTCATGGAACGTCCGATTAATGACGTCAATTTGTTGTTCACGTGTTAATTTAATAAAGTTGACTGCATAACCAGATACGCGAATGGTTAGTTGCGGATATTTTTCAGGATGTTCCATCGCGTCAAGTAATGTTTCGCGGTTAAAGACGTTGACGTTTAAATGATGACCGCGTTTTTGTGCATAACCGTCTAAAATGGCGACAAGGTTTTGAAGACGTGCCGCGTCATCTTTACCAAGCGCTTTTGGTACGATCGAGAACGTATTTGAAATGCCGTCTAATGCATATTCATACGGTAATTTGGCGACAGAGCTTAATGAAGCGAGCGCTCCTTTTGTGTCGCGACCGTGCAACGGGTTAGCGCCAGGTGCGAACGGTTCGCCAGCGCGGCGACCATCAGGCGTATTTCCTGTCTTCTTACCATATACGACGTTTGATGTGATCGTTAAAATCGATGTTGTATGCTTCGAATCGCGATACGTTTTATGTTTGCGCAATTTTGTCATAAAGCGCTCGACAATATCGACTGCAATCGAATCGACGTGATCGTCGTTGTTTCCGTATTTCGGGAAGTCACCTTCAATTTCAAAGTCGACCGCTAAGCCATTTTCGTCGCGAATTGTTTTTACTTTTGCATATTTTATTGCGCTAAGTGAGTCAGCAACGACAGAAAGACCAGCAATTCCCGTTGCCATCGTGCGCATGACGTTCGTATCATGAAGCGCCATTTCAATGCGCTCATAACAATATTTATCGTGCATGTAATGGATGACGTTTAACGTATTAATATACAACTCTGCTAGCCATTCCATGACGTTATCGAATTTGCGCATCACTTCATCGTAGTCTAAGTATTCAGACGTGATTGGTGCAAACTCTGGTCCGATTTGCACTTTTAACTTTTCGTCAACACCGCCGTTAATTGCGTATAACAATGCTTTCGCGAGGTTTGCGCGTGCGCCGAAAAATTGCATTTGTTTACCGATGCGCATGGCGGATACGCAGCATGCGATGCCGTAGTCGTCGCCGAACTCAGGACGCATTAAATCGTCATTTTCATATTGAATGGAGCTTGTTTGAATCGACATTTTCGCGCAATATTTTTTAAACGCTTCTGGCAACTGTGTTGACCAAAGCACCGTTAAGTTTGGTTCTGGCGCCGGGCCTAAGTTATCGAGTGTATGCAAGAAGCGGAATGAGTTTTTCGTCACAAGCGGACGCCCGTCAATCGCGACACCGCCAATGGATTCTGTGACCCACGTTGGGTCGCCGCTAAATAGCTCATTGTATTCTGGCGTTCTTGCGAATTTGACGAGACGCAATTTCATGACGAAATGGTCAACAAGCTCTTGCGCTTCGCGTTCCGTTAATGTTCCTTCTTGCAAGTCGCGTTCAATATAAATATCTAAAAACGTGGAAACGCGACCTAAGCTCATTGCTGCACCGTTTTGTTCTTTAATCGCAGCAAGATAGGCGAAATATAACCATTGAAAAGCTTCATGTGCGTTGCGAGCTGGCTTGGAAATATCGTAGCCGTAGCTTGCCGCCATTTCTTTTAGTTCTTGCAGGGCGCGAATTTGTTCCGCTAATTCTTCGCGGAGACGAATGATGTCTTCGCTCATTGTGCGTGAACCTGTGTTGCGTAAATCTTTTTTCTTCTCCTCAATGAGGCGATCGACACCATATAAAGCCACGCGACGGTAGTCACCGATAATGCGACCGCGTCCATATGCGTCAGGAAGTCCTGTAATGATACCTGCTTTGCGAGCGGCTTTCATTTCATCCGTATATACGTCGAATACGCCTTGGTTATGCGTTTTACGATATTGCGTAAAAATTTTCTTTACTTCATCGCCTACTTCATATCCGTAAGCTTCACATGCTTGCTCCGCCATGCGAATACCGCCAAATGGCATAAGCGCCCGTTTAAACGGTTCGTCTGTTTGAAAACCAACAACTTTTTCAAGTTCTTTATTCAAATAGCCCGGTCCATGTGACGTAATTGTCGATACAATTTCAGTATCCATGTTGAGAACGCCGCCTCTTTCGCGTTCTAACTTTGAAAGCTCCATCACTTGTTCCCACAGTTTTTTCGTCGCTTCTGTCGGACCTTGTAAAAATGATTCATCCCCTGTGTAAACGGTTACGTTATTTAAAATAAAATCACGAACGTTAATTTCTTTTTTCCATTTATCACCTTTGAACGTTCTCCATGCGTCCATCAACGCTTCATTTACGGTAAGTAGCGTCATGATAATCTCCTCCCAATCATCAGAATTAACCCCTATATAAAGAATACTACTTTTTTACATGACGAGGAGAAAGAAGGATTGACGAATTTGTGAAACATTGATCAAAAATATTTTCTAAAATAAAGATTTTTCCAAAAATTATTTTTATAAAATTTGTTGCATAAAAACAATAAAGCTGATAATATGTGAAACATAGAGAGCATAACATGTTTATACACAAATATTTATTATTTTACAGCAAATAGTAAGGGGGAATAACAATGGTAAAAAAAGGGATGATCGCAGCGCTCGTTTTTATACTTATTTTTGCGCTTTTTGGCTGTAGTAGCTCGACAGAAAAAACAGCAACAACAGAAAAGAAAATTACAGTTGTGACAGACGCAGCGTTTGCTCCTTTTGAGTATATGGATAAAGGTGAAATTGTCGGCTTTGATGTCGATTTATTAAAAGCAGTCATGAAGGAAGCAGGACTAGCATATGAATTAAAAAACATCGGTTGGGATCCGTTATTTGCGGCTATTCAAGGAAAAACAGCGGATATGGCCGTCTCAGGTATTACAATTAACGACGATCGGAAACAGACGTATGATTTTTCGATTCCGTATTTTGAATCGACACATATGATTCTTGTGAAAGAAGGAAGTTCGATTAAAAGCGCGAAAGATTTACAAGGAAAAGTGGTCGGTGTTCAAAATGGTACAACGGGACAAGAAGCTGTTGAGAAAATTTTAGGAAAAGAGAATAAAAATATTAAAAAGTTTGAGAATACAGTCGTTGCGATTATGGATTTATTAAACGGCGGTGTCGAAGCGGTTGTGACAGATAATGCGGTTGCGAATGAATATGTAAAAAATAATCCAGATGCTAAAATTGTAGCGTTTGAGGATCCTGAACATTTTGAATCTGAATTTTACGGCTTTATGTTCCCGAAAGGAAGCGAGTTAAAGCAAAAAGTAGACGAAGCGTTGAAAAAAGTCATCGAAAATGGAACATATGCAGAAATTTATAAGAAATGGTTCGGGACAGAACCGAATATTGAATCATTACAACAACAGCAATAACGTTGAAGTAAAAATTGCGTAACTGTGTAAAGTTACGCAATTTTTACAAAAAGAAAGGTGATTGATGATGGATTTTCGTTTCAATATTATTTTGGAATATGCACCATTTTTCTTCAAAGGAGTGCTATGGACAGTCGGTTTATCGTTAGTCGGTATTTTTTTTGGAACGATTCTTGGTTTGGCGATTGGGCTGGGGAAAATGGTTCAAAACCGCCTCGTCCGTTTGCCGTTTGATTGGTACGTTCATTTTTTCCGTGGCACGCCATTATTTGTACAAATTTTACTTATTCATTTTGGCGTGATGCCGATGTTTACTGCCCAACCGAACCCGCTCGTGTCTGGCGCCATTTCTTTATCTTTAAACGCAGCGGCGTATATTGCGGAAATTTTCCGTGCTGGCATCCAGTCCATTGATCGCGGTCAAATGGAAGCGGCCCGTTCGCTTGGAATGACGCATGTACAAGCGATGCGTTACATCATTTTGCCACAAGCAATCAAACGCATGATTCCACCGCTTGGTAACGAATTTATCGTCCTTATTAAAGATTCATCGCTTGCAGCAATTATTGCAGCGCCTGAACTCATGTATTGGGGACGAGCGATGCAAGGTCAATATTATCGCGTGTGGGAACCGTACTTAACTGTTGCGCTCATTTATTTAGTGCTTACCCTCTCGTTAAGCAAGTTGCTACATCGGTTAGAAAGAAGGTATGACGCATGATTCGGGTTACAAATTTAAAAAAATCGTTCGGATCGCTACAAGTGTTAAAAGGAATTGATGTGCATATTCATGAAAAAGAAGTGGTCGTCGTTATCGGCCCTTCTGGATCAGGAAAGTCGACATTTTTACGTTGTTTAAACTTGCTTGAAGATTTTGATGAAGGGGATATCGTCGTTGACGGATTTCATTTAAAAGATCCGAAAACAGACCTAAATAAAGTGCGCGAGGAGGTGGGTATGGTATTTCAACGATTTAATTTATTTCCGCATATGACGGTGCTTCATAATATTACGCTTGCCCCGATGAAAGTGCGCAAATGGTCGAAAGAAAAAGCGACAGAAAAGGCGATGCAATTGCTTGCGAAAGTAGGTTTACAAGATAAGGCGCACGTATATCCAGATTCGTTGTCGGGCGGGCAGGCACAGCGTGTAGCGATTGCTCGTGCGCTTGCGATGGAACCGAAAGTGATGTTATTTGACGAACCGACGTCTGCGCTCGATCCAGAAATGGTCGGTGAAGTGCTTGCGGTAATGAAGCAACTAGCTAAAGAAGGAATGACGATGGTCGTTGTGACTCATGAAATGGGATTTGCGCGTGAAGTTGGTGATCGTGTGCTCTTCATGGACGGTGGAGTGATCGTAGAGGAAGGAACGCCACAACAAATTTTTGATGCACCACAACATGAGCGAACAAAGTCATTTTTATCGAAAGTGTTATAGAAAAAGGTGTCCCGTTTGCCAGGACACCTTTTGTTGTATAAAAATTCGAGTTTAGAGAGCTGTCTAGCTCTGATCACATTTATGCTAACAATTGCTTTTCTAACGCCACTTCAACTGGAACGTAATCGTAACCGAGGTCGCGTGCGACAGCTTCGTATGTGATTTCTCCGTTTGCGACGTTTACACCAAGGCGTAATGCAGGGTTGTCTGCGACCGCTTTGTGTACACCTTTATTTGCAATTTGTAGTGCGTATGGCATCGTAACGTTTGTGAGCGCAAGTGTCGAGGTGCGCGGAACCGCCCCTGGCATGTTTGCAACCGCGTAATGAACGACGCCATGTTTCACATATGTTGGGTTGTCGTGCGTTGTCACATGGTCGCTCGTTTCGACAATACCGCCTTGGTCGATCGCTACGTCAACGATGACCGAACCTGGCTGCATCGCTTTCACCATTTCTTCTGTCACTAGTTTTGGCGCTTTTGCTCCTGGAATTAATACCGCACCGATCACAAGGTCAGACTCGGCAACGGCTTGTGCGATGTTCATTGGGTTAGACATAAGCGTATTAATTTGGCTTCCGAAAATATCATCAAGCTCACGTAAACGTTCTGCGCTTAAGTCGATAATTGTGACGTTTGCGCCTAAGCCAATTGCAACTTTGGCAGCGTTTGTTCCGACAACACCACCACCAATAATTGTCACTTTTCCACGGCTAACGCCTGGCACGCCGGAAAGAAGAATACCTTTTCCGCCTTTTGTTTTTTCAAGGAATTGCGCACCAATTTGTGCCGCCATGCGTCCCGCTACTTCGCTCATCGGTGTTAAAAGTGGTAACGTACGTCCAACTTGTACTGTTTCATAAGCGATGGCAATGACGCCTTTTTCTTTGAGTGCACGTGCTAACTCTGGTTCAGCAGCAAGATGTAAGTATGTGAATAGCACTAATCCTGGACGGAAGTATTCGTATTCGCTTGGTAGTGGCTCTTTTACTTTCATGACCATATCTGCTTGCGCCCAAACATCTGCAGCACGCTCAACAATTTGCGCTCCTGCACTAACGTAAGCTTCGTTTGTGAAACCGCTCCCAACTCCTGCATCTTTCTCAATGAGCACAGTATGTCCATTGCTGACAAATGACATGACGCCAGCAGGTGTAATCGCTACGCGATTTTCGTTATTTTTAATTTCCTTTGGAACACCAATAATCATGTGCTGTTTCCCCTTTCGTGTTGTCTTTCATTATTATCTACAGTATAAATGTTTTTTATCATTTGTTGTTTGTTTAGAAAAGAGAAAGAAAAAACAAGCTTTTGTGGATTTCCACAAAAGCTATGTTGTCCGATATTTGTCTAATTTCATATCAATATATAGTTTTACTTTTTCGCTCATATTGCTTAAGTCAATGTTTCCAATTTCACTTATTCGCTTCAGACGGTAAGCGAGTGTATTCGGATGAATGTTCAGTGCTTTTGCTGTTTCGTTTACGTTGCTGTCATAGTCGAGATATGTTTCGATCGTCTCGACTAAGTTGGTATGATGTTGGGCATCGTATTGTTTTAGCTTTTCTAGCGAAGCATTGTGAAAATCCCCATGTCGTTTTTTTTCAAAAAGTAAATCAAAAAATTGATACATGCCAAGGTGTTGATAACTTTGAATGTTCGTAAGCAGATGGGGAAAGGCACGTTTCATTTTTAATACGGTTTGCGCTTCTTCGTAACTCTTGGCGATTTTCGTATAACATTCATACACATTGCCGAATGCTCCCATCATAATGTCCACGCGGAATCGCTCTTTCATTTGCGTCATAAACGAGCGGAAAAAACGTTCAATATGCGCTTCGCCGTAGATGTTTGAACTTGGTGCAACGAGTACAATTAATCGTTGATGATCGATCGTATAAAGTGGTACGGCGAGTTGTTGTGTCGTTTTTAATAAGTAATCAATTTGTCTTTCTACTTGTGTTTGAATATGTTGTTGAAATTGAAAAATGCCGACAGAAAAAAACGGATACACATGTACGTTTAATTGATGACATTGTTCAATTACTTCGTGAGGAGATGGAAAATGCCCAGTCAATAGCTTCCAAAAAAATTCTTGAATCCGCTCTTCTTTTTTATGTTTGCGAATTTGTAATTGCAATAATAAATTTTTGGCGGATTTCGCTGCTTGTTTTAACAATTCAAACTGTTGCTCTGTCCATGTTTCGTTCATTTCAATTGCCCAAATAAACCCGAGTACCTCTTTATTTTTCCAAATCGAAATGGCGATGCGATTGCCGAGTCCTACTTCTGAAATTTCTGTGACACGAACAGGTTCTTCGCTCTGCAAAAGTTTTGGAATTACCCCTTCGCGCCATAAACTATTAATGACGCGCTCTGGCACGCGCCGATGGATGATTGTCGCCGTGCGAGCCGGATCGGTGTAATGCTCATGCCCGCTATAAGCAATTAAACGATGGTTTGCATCTTCAATCGTAATCGGACATTGTAATAGTTCACTTACACGATCAGCAAACTCCTCTAAACTTTCAAAGTGAGTGGCAAAAGGATTCATTACATCCACTCCGTTTCTTACGTTGTTTTACGATTATTGTAGCACGTTTTGTTATTGTACGTTGCATTTGTATCATTGTACGTATTACGATGGAATGGGAGGGATGATGATGAAGCAAGGAGTTATTAGTCTTGGTGAAGCGTTAATTGATTTCATTCCGCTCGATGCAACAAATCGGGCTTACCAAAAAAGTCCTGGTGGGGCGCCAGCGAATGTCGCGGTCGGTGTCGCACGACTGGGCATACCATCGACATTTGTTGGAAAAGTCGGACGTGACGTACTCGGTGTCTTTTTGAAAGAAACGCTTGATGAATACGGTGTAAATACGACTTGGCTCCAATTTAGTGATGATGTTCGTACCGGTGTTGTTTTTGTGACATTAGCCGAAAGCGGAGAACGAAGCTTTGATTTTTACATTAATCCGAGTGCCGATCGCTTTTTAAGCGAAAAGGAAGTGGATGAGTCGTTATTTCGCACGCATCGCATTTTCCATTTTGGTTCTATTTCACTTATTAGCGAACCAGCACGAAGCGCGACAAAGCGGGCTGTTATGTTAGCTAAAGAAAATGGAATGATCGTCTCGTATGACCCGAATTTACGTCTCGGTCTGTGGGGAAGCGAACAACAAGCTCGCCAAATGATTATATCTATGTTAACTGAAGCGGACGTATTGAAAATTTCCGAAGAGGAATTGACATTTATTACAGGGGAAGAAGATATTCAAAAAGGTGTAGATGCCCTTGCTTCCTACAACATTCCACTTATTGTCGTCACGCTAGGAGAAAATGGAAGTTATGCGTTCACGAGGGAAGGATCGGTATTTACCCCAGCGCTTAAAGTAGAGGCGGTGGATACGACAGGGGCAGGAGATGCGTTTGTTTCCGGTATGCTTTATTGCTTGCATGAGCGAGAAGGGACGATCGACGACTTGTCGCTTGCGGAAGTTGAACAAATGGCGCGTTTTGCGAGTGTTTCAGGGGCGCTAGCTGCATCAACAAAAGGAGCGATGACAGCGTTGCCAACACGTGGTGAAGTGGAACGTATTTTACGTGAAGGTTGGTCAAAATAATAGAAATTATGTTAAAACTTTTGCTTGTCAAATGTTCAGTCATTTTCGTATGATGAAAGAAAAGGGAGTATTCCTTCAAATATGGAAGGCTGCTCCTTTTTCATTCGACATGAAAAGGTGATGAAGCGATGGAGCAAGAAAAGTTGAAAAAAGTTGTTGAGGCGGCGAAGTTGTATTATTTGCTAGACTACAATCAAAACGACATTGCTAAAAAGCTCGGCGTGTCGCGACCGACTGTGTCCCGTTTATTGCAGCAAGCGAAAGAGGAAGGAATTGTGGAAATTAAAATTAACGATCCAGCAGAGGATATTCAACAGTTGGCAAAACAACTTGAACAAAAGTTCAACCTAAAAAAAGCAATTGTTGTGTCGGTTCCTGAACATCAAGATGGCATTATTAAAAAATATGTAGGGAAAGAAGCTGCGGAATATTTACGTTCGATTGTAAAAGATGGGGATGTGATCGGTGTCACATGGGGAACGACGTTATATCATGTCGCATTGCAACTAAAGCATAAACATGTCAAAGACGTGAAAGTTGTACAGTTAAAAGGTGGCGTCAGCTTATCAGAAACGAATACGTTTGCTTCTGATATTTTGCATTTGTTTGGAAGCGCATTCAACGCAACGGTGCATCATTTGCCGCTTCCAGCAATCGTTGATCATGTCGTTGTGAAACAAGCGATGGAAGCGGACCGCCACATTCGTAAAATCCTCGATCTAGGACGCCAAGCGAATATTGCTGTATTTACGATTGGACCAATTAAATCAGAGTCGCTATTGTTCCAGCTTGGTTATTTTACAGAAGAAGATTTGCAAACGATTTATTCAAAAGCTGCTGGTGACATTTGTTCACGTTTTTTTGATCAAAATGGAAAACTATGTAGTGAAGAGTTAAATTCGCGTACGCTCGGTATTGAGTTAGAAGAGCTCAAGAAGAAAGAATACTCGGTTGTGATCGCGGGAGGTATTCATAAAGTTGCTGGCATATACGGTGCATTGAAAGGGAAATATGCAAACGTATTAGTCACAGATCAATTTACTGCCGAATGCTTATTAGAAAAAGAATAAAGAAACGACAAATGGGGGAAAAGAAGAAAGCCCCCTTTATTTATGCAAACAAGGAAGAAAGATTTAGTCAAACCATGAATTTTCTTTGACATTTGTTCATGTTAACGTTTACATATGTTCGTTTTCCTGTTATATTGATTACGTAATCAAAATTCAACTTATAGGAGTGTGCAACATGAATATCGTTTGGGGACTTGTTGGTATTGTCGTTGTCCTTGGGATCGCTTTTCTTTCTTCTAACAATCGTAAAGCGATTAATCCGCGAACGATTTTAGGTGGTCTTGCGATTCAAGTTACTTTTGCGTTTATCGTTTTAAAATGGGAAGCAGGAAAAGCAGCATTGCAATGGTTAACAAATGGTGTGACGAACATTATTAACTATGCGAACGAAGGAATTAACTTTTTGTTCGGTGGTATGTTTGTCGCAAAGGGAATCGGATTTGTGTTTGCGTTTCAAGTGTTGCCCGTTGTCATTTTCTTCTCCGCGTTAATTTCCGTTCTTTACTATATCGGTGTCATGCAGTGGATCATTAAAATGATTGGTGGCCCGCTTGCAAAGTTGCTCGGAACGAGTAAAGCGGAGTCGATGTCAGCAGCAGCGAACATTTTCGTCGGTCAAACAGAAGCACCGCTTGTCATTCGTCCGTATTTATCAAAAATGACGCAATCTGAGTTGTTTGCGGTCATGACGGGAGGATTGGCATCTGTTGCGGGTTCTGTTCTTGTCGGTTATTCGCTTTTAGGTGTTCCACTTGAATATTTACTTGCCGCAAGTTTCATGGCGGCGCCAGCAGGATTAGTGATGGCGAAAATGATTGTGCCAGAAACAGAGCCGATTAAAGAAGACGAACATTTTGAAATGGAAAAAGACGAAGAATCAACAAACGTCATCGACGCAGCAGCTCGCGGGGCAAGCGATGGTTTGAAGTTAGCATTAAATATCGGTGCGATGTTGTTAGCGTTTATCGCTCTTATTGCGTTAATTAATGGATTGCTTAGCGGCATCGGCAGTTTGTTTAATTATGAAGGTTTAACACTTCAAAACATTTTAGGATTCCTCTTTGCACCTATTGCGTTTGCGATCGGTGTACCGTGGTCTGAAGCGGTGACAGCTGGAGGATTTATCGGGCAAAAATTAATTTTAAACGAGTTTGTTGCGTATTCATCGTTTGCGCCACAAATTCCAGACTTATCAGCAAAAACGGTAGCGATTGTTAGCTTTGCACTATGTGGATTTGCTAATATTTCTTCGATGGGTATTTTACTTGGTGGATTAGGAAGCTTAGCGCCGAATCGTCGCAGCGACATTGCGCGCATGGGCTTAAAAGCTGTCCTTGCTGGTATGCTCGCTTCATTGTTAAGCGCGTCCATTGCGGGTATGTTTATTTAAAAAAACAAGGAGGAATACATGATGAACATTGCTAGCATGATTGATCATACGTTATTAAAGCCAGAAACAACGAAAGCACAAATTGAAAAGTTAGTGGAAGAGGCGAAAAAATATGAATTTGCATCTGTATGTGTCAATCCGACATGGGTGAAATTCGTTGCGGAACGTTTACAAGGAACGAAAGTAAAAGTATGTACAGTCATTGGCTTCCCGTTAGGAGCGACAACACCAGAAGTCAAAGCGTTTGAAACAAAACAAGCGATTGAGAATGGCGCACAAGAAGTCGATATGGTTATCAATATTGGCGCGTTAAAAGACGGCGATGATGAGCTTGTAGAGCGCGATATTCGCGCCGTTGTTGATGCAGCAAAAGGAAAAGCATTAACAAAGGTCATTATCGAAACAGCATTGTTGACAGATGAAGAAAAAGTACGCGCATGCGAAATTGCTGTTCGTGCTGGGGCTGATTTTGTTAAAACATCGACAGGATTTGCAAGCGGTGGGGCAACAGTTGAAGATGTCGCATTAATGCGCAAAACAGTTGGACCAAACGTTGGTGTAAAAGCATCTGGTGGTGTACGTAGTACAGCGGATGCAAAAGCGATGATTGAAGCAGGTGCAAACCGCATCGGTACAAGCTCTGGACCAGCGATTATGGAAGGAACAACGTCAAACGAAGCATACTGATGGAGGCATTGACCTATGAAAGAAGTATTACTTAGCTTACTTGCTGGGCTTGTTGTCGGGATTTTGTTTAAGTTTTTACGTTTGCCGTTGCCAGCTCCGCCTGTATTAGCAGGAATGATGGGGGTATTTGGCGTATATTTAGGTGGCGTTGTTGCAGATTGGTTAATGAAGACGTTTTTTAATTAAACAGCCCAAGAAGGGATGATCAACAATGAATAAACAACAGTTAATTGAAGCGGCAAAACAAGCGAGAGAGCGGGCGTACGTTCCGTATTCAAAGTTTAAAGTGGGGGCAGCACTATTAACGAAAGATGGGAAAGTGTATGGTGGCTGCAACATCGAAAACGCATCATACGGTTTATGCAACTGTGCGGAGCGTACCGCTTTATTTAAAGCATACTCCGAAGGCGACCATGAGTATGCGATGTTGGCTGTCGTTGCGGATACGGAGCGACCAGTCCCGCCGTGTGGCGCATGCCGTCAAGTCATTGTTGAATTGTGTGATCCAAATATGCCTGTCATTTTAGCGAATATGAAGGGTGATGTGCAAGAAACGACAGTGAAAGAACTTCTCCCTGGAGCTTTCTCAAAAGAAGATTTGCGATAAGCGTCGGTTTTTTCCGACGCTTTTTGCATTGATACATAACAAAAAAGGAAATATAATCATGAGGAAGGCGATTTGACAGCTGACAAGCGGAGGTGTGACATGAGTAAAGACATATCAAGAAACAAATTGCTTTGGATTGCAGGACTTGGTTGGCTATTTGACGCGATGGATGTCGGCATGCTTTCGTTTATTATAGCTGCCTTGCAAAAGGAATGGAACTTGACTGCCGAGCAAATGGGGTGGATCGGAAGTGTGAACTCGATCGGCATGGCCGTCGGTGCCCTCGTTTTTGGGTTGTTAGCTGATCGTATCGGGCGAAAACAAGTTTTCATTATTACGCTCTTATTATTTTCGATCGGTAGCGGTTTATCTGCACTTGCCACAACATTAACGGTCTTTTTAATTTTACGCTTTTTCATTGGTATGGGGCTTGGAGGGGAGCTCCCAGTAGCATCGACACTCGTGTCGGAAAGCGTGCCTGCACATGAGCGTGGAAAAGTTGTTGTTTTATTGGAAAGCTTTTGGGCAGGTGGTTGGTTATTAGCAGCGCTCATTTCATTTTTCATTATTCCAGCGTATGGATGGCAAATGGCACTTATTTTAGGGGCTTTACCGGCATTATATGCCATTTATTTACGCATGAACTTACCAGATTCACAAAAGTTTATCGCGACAAAAACAGAGCGTCGTTCCGTTTGGCGAAATATTGCAGACGTTTGGGCAAAGCCGTATGCAAAACAAACGACCATGCTTTGGATTTTATGGTTTGCCGTCGTCTTTTCCTATTACGGCATGTTTTTATGGCTGCCGAGCGTCATGGTCATGAAGGGGTTTAGTTTAATTAAAAGTTTTGAATACGTGCTCATTATGACGTTAGCGCAATTGCCGGGTTATTTTAGCGTGGCATGGTTAATTGAACGCATCGGAAGAAAAGCGGTGCTCATTATTTATTTAGTTGGGACAGCGTTAAGTGCTTATTTCTTCGGAAATGCTGAGACAGCTACCGCATTAATGACGTTTGGAGCATTGTTATCGTTTTTCAATCTCGGTGCTTGGGGAGCGCTTTACGCGTACACACCAGAGCAATATCCAACTGTTATTCGAGCAACAGGAGCAGGGATGGCCGCTTCATTCGGACGCATTGGTGGCATTTTAGGACCGCTTCTTGTCGGCTATCTCGTTGCACAAAACGTATCAATCACGATGATTTTTGCCATATTTTGTATCGCCATTTTCATCGGTGCGCTCGCTGTTCTTTTCCTCGGAAAAGAGACGAAACAACAAGAACTCGCATAATCATAAGAAAAGAAGCTATAATGGTTTCATTGTAGCTTCTTTAATTTTTGAAAGGAGATATGTCATTTGGGTGTTTCTGTAGTCATTGCGACATATAACCGATTACTACCTTTAGCAGAATTACTAGAGTCATTAAGCAAGCAAACGTATAAACCAAAGCAAGTCATTATTGTCAACGACGGGGGGTCGTCGGTACAAGCCGCGGTTGATGCGTATCCTGAGCTTCCTATTGAGCTCATCCAATTGCGTGAAAATGTCGGGCATGTTGAAGCGCGAAATATTGGTGTGCGCGCAGCAACAGAAGATTTTATTATGCTTTGTGATGACGACGACTTATTATTGCCATGTCATACGGAACGAATGATTGGGAATATGAACGACGCGGACTTTATATATAGCGATGTGGAAATTTTTCATTATCGCATTGAAAACGGAACGCGCATACCGACAGATCGCTTTTTATTTGCATATGAATGTGATTTACAAGCGATGCGCTCATTTTCAACGTATGTCCCTTCAGGTAGCATGTATCGGCGCGCGATTCATGATATGATCGGCTATTTTGATCCGTACGTTCATAACTATTGGGATTGGGATTTCTTTTTACGTGTTGCAAAACAATTTCGCATCAAACGCATGCCGACAGCAAGCGTCCTTTATGCTTTTTCAAATGAAGGCGATCATTTATCGAAACAAATGAACGAAACGAGACAAATGTATTTAAACCGATTAAGTGAAAAACATGGGCTCGGCGATTTACCGACGAAAAACTTTTGGCTTCTTTTATCGGAGCCCGAATTGCAAAAGCGACAATCAAAAAGTGAAATTATATGGAACGGCGAACCGTTTCGCTCACGGCTCGCCCATTTCATTCGTTGTTAGGAGGAAACAAGATGTATAGGTGGAGCGTCCAACAACTATTCATTTTGCTTTTGTTTTCCCCGCTTTTTGTTCGACATGTGTTCCATGGGCGAATCGCATTGTTTTTATTGTTTGTTTGTTTCGCTTTCGGGACAGTCGCATTTGCAGAATATATTGTGAAGAAAAAAAGGAAACAAAAATGGCTTTTTGTAGTTGCGTTATTATTTAACGTGCTCATTTTGCTTGGCTTCACTTTTATAACATGAGAAAACAGAGTCTTCGCCGAGGCTCTGCTTTTTTGTTTATGAAAAAGGAATAAAGTGAATACGTGTCGAAAAACTAAAAGGGTGAAATAGTTTTTGCTTGACAAATAAACATTACTATATGATAATTTATATCGAATTATAATTGTTATAATTTTATTTCGCTTTCAGTCATATTTTTCGTATGACTGTAGCATACTACTAACATGCAAAAAATGATGTAGGAGGATGATTCACAATGCCACTAGTAGGAAAACAAGTACAACCATTTAAAGCGATGGCGTACCATAACGGTGAATTTATCGAGGTGACAGAAGAAAACTTAAAAGGAAAATGGAGCGTTGTTTGCTTCTACCCAGCAGACTTCACATTCGTTTGTCCAACTGAGTTAGAAGATTTACAAAACGAATATCCAAAGTTAAAAGAGCTTGGTGTTGAAGTATACTCTGTTTCAACAGATACACATTTCACACATAAAGCATGGCATGACCATTCACCAGCGATCAGCAAAATTGAATATGTAATGATCGGTGACCCTTCACAAAAATTATCACGCATGTTCGAAGTACTTGATGAAGAAACAGGTCTTGCACAACGTGGTACGTTCATCATCGATCCAGATGGCGTCATTCAAGCAGTTGAAATTAACGCTGACGGCATCGGTCGCGATGCGAGCACAATCGTAAACAAGATTAAAGCAGCGCAATACGTGCGCAATAACCCCGGTGAAGTATGCCCAGCAAAATGGCAAGAAGGTGGCAAAACGCTTAAGCCAAGCCTTGACCTTGTAGGTAAAATTTAAGGAGGCTTATGTAAATGATATTGGATGCGGAAATTAAAGCACAGCTCGCCCAATATCTACAGTTGATGGAAAATGACATTGTGTTAAAAGTAAGCGCGGGAAACGATGAAGTTTCCCGCGATATGCTTGCTTTAGTCGATGAACTCGCCACAATGTCATCGAAAATCAAAGTAGAAAAAACAACGCTAGAGAGAACGCCAAGCTTTAGCGTCAATCGTGTTGGTGAAGAAACAGGCGTTGTATTTGCGGGCGTGCCTTTAGGACATGAATTTACTTCTCTTGTGCTTGCATTGCTTCAAGTGAGTGGAAGACCGCCAAAAGTAGATCAAGCGGTCATTGAACAAATTAAACATTTAAAAGGGACGTATCGTTTTGAAACATACGTCAGCTTAACGTGTCATAATTGCCCGGATGTCGTGCAAGCATTAAACGTTATGAGCGTATTAAATCCGAACGTCTCTCATACGATGATTGATGGGGCAGCATTTAAAGAAGAAGTTGAACAAAAAGACGTAATGGCGGTGCCAACTGTCTTTTTAAATGGCGAACCGTTCGCAAGCGGTCGGATGTCGCTTGAGGAAATTCTTGCGAAGTTAGGAAGTACGCCAAATGCTTCAGTCTTTGCGGACAAAGACCCGTTTGATGTGCTTGTCATCGGCGGAGGTCCTGCTGGTGCAACAGCCGCGATTTATGCGGCGCGTAAAGGCATTCGTACAGGAATCGTTGCAGAACGCTTTGGCGGTCAAATTTTAGATACGTTAGGCATTGAAAACTTCATTAGTGTGAAATATACAGAAGGTCCGAAGCTTGCCGCAAGCCTAGAGGAACATGTGAAACATTATAACGTCGACATTATGAACTTACAACGTGCCAAACGGTTAGAAAAGAAAGACCTTATTGAAGTAGAACTTGAAAACGGAGCCGTTTTAAAAAGCAAAGCGGTCATTATCGCCACAGGTGCACGTTGGCGCAATCTCGGCGTTCCGGGTGAAGCGGAGTTTAAAAATAAAGGAGTCGCTTACTGCCCGCATTGTGACGGTCCGTTATTCGAAGGAAAACATGTCGCAGTCATCGGCGGAGGTAACTCTGGCGTTGAAGCCGCGATTGATCTGGCCGGCATTGCTAAGCATGTGACGGTGCTTGAATTTGCACCAGAATTAAAAGCGGACGCAGTATTGCAAGATCGTTTGTACAGCTTACCGAACGTCACGGTCATTAAAAATGCACAAACAAAAGAAATTACAGGCACAGATAAAGTGAACGGTCTCACATATATTGATCGCGCAACAGGCGAAGAGCACCATATTGAACTTCAAGGTGTATTCGTTCAAATCGGGCTTGTGCCGAATACAGAATGGTTAGAAGGAACGGTAGAACGCAATCGCTTTGGCGAAATTATCGTCGATAAGCGCGGTGCAACAAACGTTCCTGGCGTCTTCGCTGCTGGCGATTGTACAGATAGCGCATATAAACAGATTATCATTTCCATGGGTTCAGGCGCAACAGCTTCTTTAGGAGCGTTTGACTACTTAATTCGAAATTAGTATAACTCCTTAACTCGCTTTACTGTCATAAAGTAAAGCGAGTTTTGTTTTCCCTCTCCCCTTGACTCTCCTATTTCACTTTGATACAATATCAACCAAATGAAATACAGATGCAACGATGAAAGATGGATAGTAGCTAAGGTTGTTCTTTTGTAGCGAGCTAGGGATGGTGGAAGCCTAGCAAAGATGCTTAGTGAAACGGCAGTCTGGAGTTGCTTCACGCAAAAGTGGATGCGTTACGCATCAACTAGGGTGGAACCGCGGGAGTTACGCTCTCGTCCCTAGGCGAAAGGCCTAAGGATGAGAGCGTTTTTTGTTTACATTTGACAAAAGGAGGATGAAAGATGTCGGTAACGATGGATCAAATTGTAGCACATGCGAAGCATCGCGGTTTTGTTTTCCCCGGCTCAGAAATTTACGGCGGATTAGCGAATACGTGGGATTACGGTCCGTTAGGGACAGAGTTGAAAAACAACATTAAACGTGCATGGTGGAAAAAGTTCGTTCAACAATCGCCATATAACGTTGGCTTAGATGCGGCGATTTTAATGAACCCACGCACATGGGAAGCGTCAGGTCATTTAGGAAACTTCAACGATCCGATGATTGACTGTAAACAATGTAAAGCGCGTCATCGGGCGGATAAGTTAATTGAAAGCGCGCTTGAAGCAAAAGGCATTGAAATGGTTGTCGATGGGCTTCCGTTTGAAAAAATGGAGCAGCTCATTCAAGAGCACGACATCGCGTGTCCAGATTGTGGAAGTCGCGACTTTACGAACATTCGTCAATTTAACTTAATGTTTAAAACATTCCAAGGTGTGACGGAGTCGAGCGCAAACGAAATTTATCTTCGTCCTGAAACGGCGCAAGGCATTTTCGTCAATTTTAAAAACGTGCAACGGACGATGCGTAAAAAATTGCCGTTTGGTATTGCGCAAATTGGAAAAAGTTTTCGCAACGAAATTACACCAGGAAACTTTACGTTCCGCACACGCGAATTTGAACAAATGGAGCTTGAATTTTTCTGCAAGCCAGGAGAAGAATTGCAGTGGTTTAGTTATTGGAAACAATATTGCGAACAATGGCTTTTATCGCTTGGTATGAAGCGTGAAAACATTCGTTTGCGCGATCATTCCGAAGACGAACTATCTCACTACAGCAACGCGACAACAGATATTGAATATAAATTCCCATTCGGTTGGGGCGAGCTATGGGGCATTGCATCACGTACCGATTACGATTTACGCCGTCATATGGAATATTCAGGCGAAGATTTCCACTACCTCGATCAAGAAACGAATGAACGTTTCATTCCGTATTGCATTGAACCTTCACTCGGTGCAGATCGCGTGACGCTCGCATTTATGATTGATGCGTACGAAGAAGAGCAACTTGCAGACGGCACAACGCGCACGGTGATGCATCTTCATCCAGCATTAGCGCCATATAAGGCAGCTGTATTACCGTTATCGAAAAAGTTATCAGAAGGTGCACGTGCGATCTTTGAACAACTTTCACAACACTTTATGGTTGATTACGATGAGTCTGGATCAATCGGTAAACGTTATCGCCGCCAAGATGAAATCGGGACCCCGTTCTGTATTACGTATGACTTTGATTCAGAGCAGGACGGCATGGTAACCGTGCGCGACCGCGATACGATGGAGCAAACGCGCATTCCAATTGCGGAATTAAAAAACTTCTTAGAAGAAAAAATTCAGTTTTAAATGAAAACAGGCTATCCTATGTAGTAGGGTAGCCTTTGTATTGGAAAGGAGTGCGGTGATGAGCATATTGAAAAACGATTGGGCTCCTTTATTAGAAGAGGAGTTTCAAAAACCTTACTATTTGAAGTTGCGCCAGTTTTTAAAAGAAGAATATCGAACAAAAACGATTTATCCAGATATGCACGACATTTTTAACGCCCTTCATTATACTTCATATGCAGACGTCAAAGTCGTCATTTTAGGACAAGACCCGTATCACGGACCAAATCAAGCGCACGGATTAAGTTTTTCCGTCAAACCGGGCGTTGCTTTGCCGCCGTCGTTATTAAACATTTTTAAAGAGTTACAAGATGATCTTGGTTGCTATATTCCAAACAACGGTTATTTATTAAAATGGGCAAAGCAAGGGGTGTTATTGTTAAATACGGTATTGACGGTGCGACGAGGAGAGGCGAATTCGCATAAAGGAAAAGGATGGGAGCATTTTACGAACCGTGTCATTGAACTTGTAAATGAAAAGGATGAACCGGTTGTCTTTATTTTATGGGGACGTCATGCGCAAGCAAAAAAAGAGCTCATCACAAATGAGCATCATTATATTATTGAGGCGCCACATCCAAGTCCATTTTCTGCAGCACGAGGCTTTTTCGGAAGCCGCCCTTTTTCAAAAACGAATACTTTTTTACAACAGACAGGGAGAGAGCCAATTGACTGGCAAATCGAAAACATTTAATACACGTGTCAATTGTTATGAATGTAAACATTTTTATGTGACATGGAATGCACAAATGCCGCGTGGCTGTCGCGCGTTCGGTTTTAAAAGCGCGATGTTGCCGTCTATTGTCGTCAAGCAATCATCAGGTGTGCCTTGCATGAAGTTTGTAAAAAAAGAACATAAGGGGAGAAACGGATGAGTTCGTCGCGCTCGATCGTCGTTTCCGTCATCGCGATGATTATCGCTATTATCGCGGGAACGATCGGATTCATGTTTTCGGAACAATTAACGTTTTTTGATGCGCTTTGGTTGACGGTTGTTACGATTTTGACGGTCGGCTATGGTGATACAGTGCCACAAACGTTTTATGGCAAACTGTTTGCCCTCATCATTATTCCAGTTGGTATTAGCATTGTGACATATGCGACAGGGGCGGTTGTTTCGATGATGATGGAAGGAGAATTTTCAAAAACGGTGCGGAGGCGAAAAATGAAAAAGAAAATTGAAGTGATGACGAACCATATTATTGTATGCGGGTTTGGTCGTGTTGGCGAACAAGTTGTGCGTGAGCTTGTCAAAAATGGAACACCTGTCGTTGTCATCGAACGGAATGTAGATTGGCTTGAAGAAATGGGCGATCCTATTCCTTATGTGGAGGGGGATGCGACAGCAGATGACGCGTTAATTGCCGCAGGCATTGAGCGTGCGTCGGGATTAGTTGCTGCATTGCCTTCTGATGCAGATAACGTCTTCATCTCTTTAACTGCAAAAGGACTGAATCCTAGCATTCAAGTTGTCGCGCGTGCCGAGCGAACGGAATCGGAAGAAAAATTGCGTCGCGCTGGTGCGGATAAAGTCATAAACCCTGCTTTTTTGAGCGGTCGGCGCATGGCGATGACGATGTTAAAGCCGGTGAGTGTCGATTATGTCGATACGATTTTCCACGAACATGCTGAACAATATGCGATTGAAGAAATTACGATTGAATCGCACTCTTCATTTGTCGGGACATCTGTCCGCGATCAAGCGGTGCGCACCCGCTTTGGCGTGACGATTATCGCCATTCAACGTCAAAACAACATGATTGGTAACCCAACGCCAGAGGAGCGGTTTTTCGTTGGCGATGTTCTGATCGTATTCGGTGAAAAACGAGCGCTAGAGTCGTTTGAACAGGCGGTAAATCAAAAATAAGCAGCCAAATCGGCTGCTTATTGTAATGTATAAATTCTTGCCTCATGTGGACGCATATGAAGCATTGCGCCTTCTTCTCTTACGTCTGTATAATTGCCGAGTAGAAGGTGACGGTAAGCCACGGCAAGCTCTTCTGGTAACTCATATACGTTGTCGTTGTCGCAATGGTTTAAGACGATGAGCCAGCGGACGCCATCAAGCTCGCGTGTGTAGGCGTAAATGTACGGATCATTTTCCGAAAAATCGCGGAACGTTCCGTACACCATGACTGGATGTTGCTTGCGCAGTTGAATGAGCTTTTTATAGTAATAATATACAGAGTTCGGATCTGCTAACGCTTGTTTTACATTGATTTCTTTATAGTTCGGATTCACTTTTAGCCAAGGCGTTCCTGTTGTAAATCCTGCATGTTCGCTATCGTCCCACTGCATTGGCGTACGCGAGTTATCTCGGCTCAGTAGCTGCAAGCTTTCAAGCACTTCTTTCGGATCGCGACCTTTTGCCACTTCTTCTGCGTATTTATTTTTCATCGCAATGTCGTTATAGTCGTCGATCGAGTCAAACTTGACGCCAGTCATGCCAATTTCTTCACCTTGATAAATGTACGGCGTTCCAGGCAACGTATGCACGAGCGTAGCGAGCAATTTCGCTGACTCGACGCGGAATTGTTTATCGTTTCCGTAGCGCGTCACTTGTCGCGTATGGTCGTGATTGTTTAAAAACTGCGAGTTCCACCCTTTGCCCCACAATCCTTCGTACCAACGTTTTTGAATTTGTTTGAAACGAATCGGGTCCCATGTCGGCATTTCGTCGCACACTTCAAAGTGGAACAGAGTATGTAGTTCATTTCGGTCTTCTCCGACATATTTTAATCCTTCCTCTGGCGACACGAAAGCGACTTCTCCGACGGTGAAAATATCATAATGTTTTAATACTTTTTCATTCATTTCTTTTAAATAATCATGCACGCCTAGATTGTTTGTTAAATAACGAATGTCATACGGATTTTCGGCATCTGGGAATCCGTCAGGCTTTGCGAGTAAGGCAATGGCGTCTAAGCGGAACCCGTCGATCCCTTTATCTAACCAAAAACGCATCATTTTATAAATTTCTTCACGAACTTCTTCGTTTTCCCAGTTCAAATCTGGCTGTTCTACCGCAAACGAATGGAAATAATATTGTCCTGTGTTTTCATCATATTCCCATGCGGATGGAGTAAAGTACGAGCGCCAGTTATTCGGTTTGTCGCGCCATATGTACCAATCGCGTTTCGGATTGTCTTTTGATGAACGAGATTCAAGAAACCAAGGATGTTGATCGGATGTGTGATTTACGACAAGATCCATAATTAATTTCATTCCACGTTTATGTACTTCATGAAGCAAGCGGTCAAACGTCTCCATATCGCCCGCCTTATCCATGATGCGATAGTAATCAGAAATGTCGTATCCGTTATCTTTATCTGGCGACTCATAGCACGGATTCAGCCAAATGACATCGACCCCTAAGTCGCGAATGTAATCAAGCTTTTGAATGAGCCCTTCTAAATCGCCATACCCATCACCGTTTGAGTCAAAAAAGCTGCGCCAATATACTTGATATACAACCGCTTCTTTCCACCATGTCCGTTTCATCTATTCTCGCTCCTTTTTAAGCGTTTTCAATTTGAAAAGTTGCTATGTATAAGATAACATTGTTTTAAAGGAAAAAGAAGTAGGGAGTGAAAACGTTTTGGACATATCGGTGACAAATGTATTCGCAAGAATAGAAGAAGAAATTGCAAAAGCCAAACATGCGTCGTCACCGCAAGCGGTGCGTGAACATATATATGCCGTTCGCGCGTTGTGCGACGTCATTTTACACCAACCATCGCCAAGTGCACAAACGATCATTACACCGCAACCAACAACAACTGAACGATTAACTATCGATGCTGATGCGAACGGGCCATCATTACTTGATTTTTAGGAGGGGGAACAACATGAAACTATTTACAATTATCGCATCAATTAGTGCAGCGTTATGTGTGGCGCTAGGGGCGTTCGGGGCGCATGTGTTGGAAGGAAGAATTCCAGATCGATATATAGACACGTGGCAAAAAGCCGTTCAATATCAAATGTTCCATACGATCGGTTTGTTTCTCGTTGCGCTGCTGGCAACAAAATGGCCGAACGTGACGCCGGCTGGATGGTTAATGCTTGTGGGCATCGTTTTATTTTCAGGTAGTTTATACATACTGAGCTTGACGCAAATAAAAATACTTGGAGCCATTACGCCGTTTGGGGGCGTGTCGTTTATTATTGCTTGGCTACTTTTAGCATATATGGCAATGAAACAAATGTAAAACGAGGCGGGTGTGACGCCTCGTTTTTAACGTGGAGCATATGTGCTTAATCCGATCCCAGATGCAAATGGGTATTCATAATTAATTTCTTCATCGAACGTCACATAGTCGAGATAAATCATTGGCAATAAGTAGCGCATTCCTGTTTGCGGATCGCTTAAAATGAGATGATCACGACCAGCTGCTTCAATGACACCGCGGAAAATTTTCGCGTTCCATTCACGATTGTTTTCAAACGTCATATAAACGGTCGCAATTTTCCCTTTGTTTAAGCGCAAAATGTTTTCAATGTACGATTCTTCGATCGGAAGCATGCCAGGAAGCGGCTGACTGGCCGTTGTCGGCGTTTGCATCGCCCCTGTTTGTGGTGTAAATGTTGGTGTAGGCAGGCCAAACGGATATGTCGGCATTTGGTATGGATAGTAGTACGGATACGAATAATATGGCATTTGTTGACGTTCATCACTCATTGAAACCCCTCCTTTTAATATACGCGCGGACAATTAGAACGCGTTGGCGCATAAAAACAATGCGCTTTAAAACGTCCAGTATTCCATTGATTAAACCATTGCGGTGGGCAACTGCCATCTGGCCGAAAAAACCAAAGCGAATTCGTTGCGGGATGAAAACGTTCCCCGCGGATGACGCGGCGGGCAAGACGAATGTCTTCTTCACGCGCCCGTTGATAAAAATACCCTTTTTGTACTGCTTCAAATCCTCCAGGGCTTTGAAATACCATTTGACGAATAGTACGAAGTCCTTCAAAGTCTAAACAGTTTGCGCGCACACGGTTCACTCCAACGTTTCCAACCATTAACATACCGAGCTGTCCGTCTTCCTCTGCTTCTGCGCGCATAAGACGGGCAAGCAATTTGACATCTTCTTCTGTATACGCAACAACAGCCATCCCTTCACCTCACTTTATAGAAATCGCTATTAGCCTATGATGGAAAATAAAAAATGTGAGGAAAGTCGTCATTGTTATATGTATGAAACACATCATAAAAAAAGACCTCCAAATCGGAGGCCTACACATGTAAAAACTGTTCCATTTTTTCTTTCGGTAAAATGTTGCCGACAAAGAAAGAGCCGAATTCACCAAATCGTGCGCTCACTTCGTCGAAACGCATTTCGTACACAAGCTTTTTAAATTGAAGCACATCATTTGAAAAGAGCGTGACGCCCCATTCGTAATCGTCAAATCCGACCGAACCTGTAATGATTTGAACGACTTTTCCAGCATATTTTCTTCCTGTCATGCCGTGTGCGCGCATCAAGTTGCGGCGTTCTTCCATCGGAAGCATGTACCAGTTGTCGTTTCCTTGACGTCGCTTGTCCATCGGATAAAAGCAAACGTGATTTGTTTTCGGTAAAATCGGATATAAACGGCGACGCACCTCTGGATTTTCGTACGGGTCGCCTGCTTCTGCCGGCAAGTAGTTGCTTAATTCAACGACAGAGACGTATGAATAAGCAGGTACGAGATATTTAGCGAGCTTTGTTTTATTGATTGCCGTTTCAATTTCATGAAGCTCTTCCATCGTTGGACGTAAAAGCATGAACATCAAATCTGCTTTTTGCCCCATAATTGTGTAAATCGCATGGCTGCCTTCATTTGCGGCTTCTGTTTTTTCCCATTTTTCCACTAATGTAAAAAACTCTTGTATTGCTTCTTGGCGCTCTTCATTTGTGAGCGTTTTCCAAGCCGCCCAATCAACCGTGCGGAAATCATGCAGACAATACCAACCGTCTAGCGTTTGTGCTGCTTCGCTCATGTCCAACACTCCTTTTGTTATGTACTACCGAAATTGTATCATATGTGTTTCGTTTATGCCAAACGCACTATTTGAACCGTTTGTAAATAAGAAAAGCAACGACAATAATAATGCCGCCAACGATCGTAATCGTTGTAAAATGTTGTTCAATAAATGTTTTCGCTTGAGCGCCTAACATGAAAATAATAAGCCCTTCTGCGAAAAAGCGCGCCCCACGACCGATGAACGACCAAAAAAGCAACGTGCGAATGTTTATGTTAGAAATGCCCGAGAAAATAGTGAACACTTTATACGGAATCGGGGTGAACCCAGCGATAACGATCGCCATTGCCCCGTATTGTTGAAAATATTGTTCTACTTTATCCATCTTTTCATCAGAGATAAAATAACGCAAAATCGGTCTCCCGAACTTTTTTCCAATATACCATCCAAGTAATGCACCGAGCACAGAAGCGATCGTTGTTAAAAAGGAAAACCATAATGCTTTTTCTGGCTGGGCGATGCTTAATGGAATTAATAATACATCAGGTGGAATCGGGAAAAACGAAGATTCTGTAAATGAGACGATGACGAGACCAATAACGCCAAATTCAAGCAACCATTGTTCAAGATGATGAATCCATTGTGACATATCGTAACGCTCCTTTGTTTTTTACATGTTCCTTAAAAATATATCACTTTTTAGGCGATATATCACTCGGTACAAAAAACAGAATTGTTATAAAAAAAAGACTATTTTTGTTTGTAGCGTAATTCATTGCTTTTCGTTTCAATAAGAGTATTCTAATAGATAGACGAATTTTTTTAAACTAAGGAGGAACATTTCGTGAGTGACTTATTTGCAGCCTTAAAACAAAAGGTGGCAGAAAAAAATGTAACGATCGTATTTCCAGAAGGACTCGATGAACGTATTTTAACAGCTGTCGGACGTCTAGCGGCAGAAAGTGTATTGCATCCGATTGTCATCGGCGATCAAGAAGCTGTCGCCCAAAAAGCAAAAGAGCTCGGTTTGACGCTTGAGAAAGTAGAGATCATCAACCCACATACGTATGAAGAAATGGATGGGATGGTTGCTGCGTTTATTGAACGTCGTAAAGGAAAAGTGACGGAAGAAGATGCGCGCAACATTTTACTTGATGAAAATTACTTCGGTACGATGCTTGTGTATATGGGGAAAGCGCACGGGCTTGTGAGCGGTGCTGCGCATTCTACAGCGGATACAGTTCGCCCTGCGTTACAAATTATTAAAACAAAGCCAGGTATTCGCAAAACGTCGGGCGTGTTCATTATGGTGCGCGGCGATGAAAAATACGTATTTGCCGATTGCGCCATTAACATCGCTCCAGATAGCCAAGATTTAGCGGAAATCGCAGTCGAGAGTGCCCAAACAGCGAAAATGTTTGATATTGAGCCACGTGTAGCGATGCTTAGCTTCTCTACGAAAGGATCGGCGAAATCACCGGAAACAGAAAAAGTGATTGAAGCGGTGCGCATCGCAAAAGAAATGGCGCCAGAGTTAACAATCGATGGCGAGTTTCAATTTGATGCTGCATTCGTTCCGTCTGTGGCGAAAAAGAAAGCGCCAGACTCTGTCATTCAAGGCGATGCGAACGTCTTTATTTTCCCAAGCTTAGAAGCAGGAAATATCGGGTATAAAATTGCCCAACGTCTCGGCAACTTTGAAGCGGTCGGTCCAATTTTACAAGGATTAAATCAACCAGTAAACGACTTATCGCGCGGATGTAACGCCGAAGATGTGTACAAGCTATCACTCATCACAGCAGCGCAGGCGCTTGCGGCGATGGAATAATGAGCGAATTGTTGCGACAACAAACGTGGCGAATTATCGATCATTCGAGCCTCGGTCCATCGTTTGATGCGAAACAGTCATTTGCGTTTGATGATGCGCTTTGCGAATCGGTTGGAAACGGTCAATCGTATCCGATTGTTCGCTTATGGGTGCATCACCAGACCGTTGTGCTCGGCATTCAAGATACGAAACTGCCTTACATTGAAAAAGGACTCGCCTACTTACATGAACAAGGTTGGCATACGATCGTTCGTAACTCTGGCGGATTGGCGGTCGTATTAGATGAAGGGGTTTTAAACGTTTCACTCATTTTTTCGGATACAAAAAAAGGAATTGACATTGATCGTGGGTATGAGGCAATGGCGGCGCTCATTGCCCGCATGTTACCAGAAGCGCACATGCAAGCGGGGGAAGTTATTGGCTCGTATTGTCCAGGAAGTTTTGACTTAAGCATTGATGGAAAAAAGTTTGCGGGCATTTCACAGCGCCGCATTCGAGGCGGTGTCGCTGTGCAAGTGTATATATGTGCAAACGGAAGCGGCGCGGCACGAGCGGAGTGGATTCGTCAGTTTTATGAGCACGCGCTTGCGGGAGAACAAACGAAGTTTACGTATCCGACAATCGTTCCGCATACGATGGCATCGTTAAGTGAATTGCTCGGCAAAGAAATGACCGTTTCAACGCTTATCATCCGCCTATATGAAGCGCTTCAATCGTTTGGAAGTACGCTTGCGCCATCTTCGCTTACTCAAGCAGAATGGGAGCGATACTATATGTACTTTCAGCGTATGATCGATCGAAATGAAACGATGTTGCCGAAATAAAAAAGCTGTCCGATACGACAGCTTTTTTACTCGGCAATCTTTTCGATTTTTTCTAAATTTCCGTTGCGATCCATTTTGAAAATCGGTGGCTTAAACTCATCTTCTGAAATTTCCATTTGTCTTGCCCGATTAATGATGCGAGCCATCGTTCCGTAATCTTCGCGCAATTCTTCATTTTCCTTTTGTAGTTTTGTAAATTGTTGTTCTAGTTGTTTATATTGTTGTTGTAATTGTTCGAGCTCCAGCTTTAGTTGCTTATTTTCCACTAGCGCTGTTTCTTGTCCGATATACGATTGTTTTAAAGAATGTAAAAAAGCAATAACATGGTCAAGCGTTAAATGATTTGTTTCGACATGTTCATATTCATTTGCTTGCACTTCTAACGGTTCCATCCCTAACTCCTCAAGCGAAGGAACAGGTGGTGTATAAAGCGGCCGTTTTCGCAATGCATGTTTATTTCCAAGGGCACGCTGCCGTTGTTTACGGAATTTTTTCGCCATTTGTAACGATTCTTCATATTGTTGGCGAACGACCGCATTCCAGCGAAACCCGCATGCCGCTGACGTACGATTCAACTTATCGCCTACTTCTTCAAACGCATTTAATTGCGTACTCCCTTCGCGCACGTGGCGCAACACCGTTTCAGCTAACAATAAATCTTCTTCTTCAGTCCAAGCATCTTGTCGTTTTTTTGTCATGCCAAAAACCCCTTTCTCATTCTTTTACTTTCATAATCACCAAAAAACGAGAAATATATACTATTTTTCAAAGGAAATAGATGCAGCTTGCATTGTTCGCGTATACGCGTTAGAATACTCGTTAGCGAAAAGGAGTGAGGACGGTATGCAAAATGAATTTCGCGTCTGTGACGACTGTCAAGCAACGAATTTAAAAACGTTGTTGCCAAGGTTAAAAAAATTAGATCCGAACGCAACAATCGAAATTGGCTGCCAATCGTATTGCGGGCCAGGTCGAAAAAAAGTGTTTGCGTTCGTCAACAATCGACCTGTATCAGCGATGACGGAAGACGAGTTAATCGAAAAAATTGCTGCGAAGTTGAAAAAATAAAAAATCGCCTTTGTGTTAAAAGGTGATTTTTTTCTTTATTTCAGGAAAAAGGAAGTCTTTGTTTTTTATAAAGAACGCTCTATAATAAAGCTATGTTATGAACGGAAGAGAGGGTTAGTAACTGTTAAAATGTTTTTGTGAAAATCCATAAAAATCTATATACAATTTATAAAAAATTACAAGGCAAAAGAGCCAATAAAGCCAAGAGA
>NZ_JBTZSY010000021.1:0-44791 GCF_054815885.1 Anoxybacillus sp. TBDG-1 | reverse complement strand
CCGTTTGTCTCTTTTTAAATGGTAATTATTGTAACAAAAATTGCTCAACTACAGTTGTCTAGCTAAACTTTGTCGAAAGTAATTACGCATCTTCTCCATATAAAATCGCCTCGATTCGTTGCACAAGTTCTAGCGGGCTATACGGCTTTGCCATAAAGTAATCCGCACCTGCTTCTAATACACGTTCTTTGTCTGCTTGTTGGCTTTTTGCCGATAACATCATAATCTTTACATGTTTTTTATCGGGCATATTTCGTACTTGTTGAATGACTTCTAAGCCGGTATATATTGGCATCATATAATCAAGCAAAATTAAGTCGTAATCGTTTTGTTTAATCAATTCAAGCGCTTCTTCCCCATCGCACGCTTCATCGATGTCGTGTCCTTCATCTTCTAACGTATCAACGACAAGCATGCGCAGCACTTCTTCATCTTCTGCTAATAAAATTTTTGCCATTATTCCCTCTCTCCTTCAGCTTTTTTATATGTTTGTTTTACAATTTCGTATGAACGTTTTAATCGTTCGTGGTACGTTGGTCTTTCCCAACCATCCCATGTGTACGTATAAAACTGTGTTGCATGTAACATATTTTCTTCTTTTGCTGGATACGAAAATTCATTTTCATATACGCCGACGCGAATGCTGTCAATCGTTCGGCTACTTTTCAGCCCCCCTTGCCACATATCTCCCATCGCTTCATGCATGCTCGGGTCTTTTATATTTAACAGCGCCCATGGGATGCGAATTTCATACCCGTCTTTTTGTTTGCTGACGCTCACGTCCGTTAATGAATTGTATGCTTCATCGTTCGGATTCGCTGTGCCAAACGTCATGACGCCCGTTTCATAAAAATCGAACGGATATGTTTTCCCTTTAATTTGTAGTTTTTTATTTAATGTTAAGCGAATCGGATGGTACACCCCATTATTTTTTTTATTCGCATACGGCAGGCGGTCAATCATGTGTAATACGTGTCCGTAATGATAATAAAACGAATCGTAATAACTATCAATCCATAATCGCCCTTCTTTTTCGCCGCGTAAATGGAGGACGAAATCAACGCCTTCTGTCTTGACGTTTGGTACATTGGGAATCGTTGATTGTCCTTGATGTTTAATCGTGTCAAATAATATATATACGTCTTTATCTTGTTGTACGGTTGTATCGTAACGAATGTATACGTATCGTTCATCGCTCGTCATATATAGCGCACGACCGTTTTGTTGAAATGCGGGGGCGATTTGTTGAAATGCCCAATCTTCTTTTCTGCCATCGACTTTGATCATCATCGTTTCATTTTTCGCAGGGTCAAAGCTGAGTAAGCCAAATTGTTGCTCGTTCGTTTGTGCGTTTGACCAAAACGGACGGCGATCGGGATTGTCGTAGTCCATCGTGTTCCACGTTCGTTTAAACCATTCATCTTGCCATGTAAAAATAAATCCGCCTGCCATGTTTTCATGAACGATGTCTTCGAATAGTTTTTTGTTGATCATGCCTTGTTCTTGCTCGGAATGAAATCCTTGATTCATCCCGTATACGTTCCGATGCGTCATGCCGCGCGATGATGGGACGCCAAATTCTGCGACAACAATCGGCATGCGATGGACTTGTTTCATATCGTGTAAATAACCTGCATAGTTGTTTTTCTTGCCGCGATGGTCGATGTAATTGACATATTTCGGCTCATAGTTTAAAAAGTCTGGGTAATACGGGTAAATGTGATATGAAGCAAATAAGCCGCTATGCATGTCGCTTGTCGTATAGATGACGTTCGGGTTGACGGACACGAAATCTTCTTTTTCTAACGGTTCGCTCGGATGTGTTAACAAATCGGTCGTCACCCAATTTGTAAAGCTTACCGGACGTTGCCAGCCGTACGTTTTCGTTTCATAAGCAATCGCTTCATCCATCATGCGCGCAAGCCAAATTTCAAACGGTGAAGCACCTTTTGTATACACGTACGTCCCTTGATAATCTGGCAAACCGGCATGTTTCGTATTTGTCGCATGAACGACCGTCGGTTCCCATTCGACACCAAAAATCCAGCCGAGCACATATGGCGAAATATCGTGGCGATATACGCCGCTTGCATGACCCGAACGAGCTGGAATGATTGCCTTGCCATGAACGATGTCAATCGTTCGTTTTATTTCAGCAACAAATTCCTCTGTATTTTCTTTTGCAAACGCATCGTTTGTCTGTAAAAATGTTTCTTCATTGACCCAAACACCATGGAATAAATATAAAGGCTGTTGTGCGATTTTGTTATATTCATCAAATGCTTCATAAAACGCAGGCGGATGAATCGTATACACCCGAACGGCGTTGGCATGCATCGCGCCGATTTGTTTAAACCAACGGAAATATTCTTCTTTCGAAATTGCCGTTTCACCCGGGAAATGACCCGGTTTCGCGATGCCCATATTCACTCCTTTTAACAACATATTTTCCCATTTGCCGTTTTTATAAATTTGAATATATTGTTCACCGACGCGGCCGGCAAGTTTTATACCGTCATCTGTTTTTGCAATCACACGCTCGTTCGTTTGTTTCCCCTCATCATGCACATGTTTTAAAATTGTTTTCATCATCGGGACATATGCTTTCCAATAAAACGAGACAGTGCTGTTTGGATCGTGGCGCGTCGTCCATTTCCTCCATATGTCGATGCCGACAGTTTGATAAATGTTTGGCACATCCGGTTGATCGGCGTAGTCGCCACAAAAATAGTACGCATCGTATTGCTTGTTACGATGATGAACGATCGCTGGAAATGTCGTCGGCAAGCCGATCGCTTGTAATTTTTCTTTTCCGCTTTCCGATAACGAAAGCGTATATGTCGCTAACACTTCATCGTCGTCTAGCGGCTTAACGATATCAAACCAATATGAATATGGAATCGAACCGTCAATCTTAAGTTCTTTTTTCCCTTTGTCCGTCGGCGTAAAAAGCACCCCTTGTTTTCCGATTTCTTTTTTGTTTAAAATGACGAGCCGATCATACTCATCGACAAACACATAGCCCGGTCCGGTAAATGTATATCGTTTGTTGTATTGTTTTTCATAGTTTTCTTTTACCCATACAGGCACTTCGTCATTTTCAAGCTTCGGAAAATAGCGCCCAATCCAGCCCGTCCATTCGACGTTTAACAACGCGTAAAACTTGTCGCGAACAGCTTGATCCGTTGGGCTCGCAAACGAGTTAAACTCCGCAATGAGCGTTTTGTTTCCTTCAAACATCGCGTCGTGCAAGCGACTGACTTCTTGTTCTGTCAACCCGCCATACACTTTTTTCGAGCGTTTCCCTTTCTTTTTTTCTGCCGTGAAATCATGTTCATATACACCGTACGTATCTGCCACGTAAATGACATCGTACGGTTGTAACGATGCCGGCCATGGGCGTTCTTTTTTCCCATTTGGCACAAAACCAACGTAATCTTTATTTAACTCATAACGCTCCCCGTTTGACTTCACATATTTTTGTTGATTTAATAGCCAAACAAGCCCTTCATGTTCACGATACGTGTCATCTGGAACGGTTTTATTGACGATGAGCATGTTCAACGTCGTTTCAGGCTTCATTTTCCACAACCAATACGGTGAAGAAATAGCAAGAAAAATACATATGACATATGCAATAAGCCATCGTTGTCGTTTTATCATTTCGACACACCTTTTCTTTTCATTTCTCCCCATCCTTTTCTTTTTAAAAGCGCATCAACAATTCCTTCACAGCGCCATAATACGGTAAGCGGACGATACCATAGCGTCTCTGTGAACGAGTAAAAAAAGAGGCGTACAACGTCTGAAACGCTTGAAAATTTCCGCACCGTCCATTCTTCCAACAACACCGCAGCCATTGAAAAAATGGAACCGTACAAAACGGAAACGAGGAATAGTAAAATAGCAAATTCAATATATATGTCGCCTAAAATGAATGAGATGACGATGAGGACGTAACCAAGCAGTTCGACAACAGGCCCCAAAAATTCGATGAGTAAAAAGTAAGGCATGGAGACGAGCCCGATCGATCCATAGCGCGGATTAAACCACATGCGACGATGAAGCCAAAGGCTTTCAAATAACCCGCGATGCCAACGGCGCCGTTGTTTCCGTAAATCTGTCATCGACTCTGGCGCTTCCGTCCAACAAACCGGATCAGGCACGTACACAATTTTTTTATCGGCGTTTGTTTCTTTTATAAGGCGATGAAGACGGACGACAAGTTCCATATCTTCTCCGACTGTATGCGCATATCCGCCCGCCCGAATGACCCATTGTTTTGAAAAAACACCGAAAGCACCTGAAACAATAAGCAATAAATTGTGGCGGCTTAGTCCGATCCGTCCCATTAAAAAAGCGCGCAAATATTCGATCACTTGCATGACAACGAGCGGTTGACGAGAGAGAGCGATGCGAATGACTTCCCCTTTTTCAATGTCGCAGCCGTTGGCGATGCGCACACTTCCCCCTGAAGCGATCACTTCTTCGTCTGAATCAATAATCGGCTTCATCACTTTTAAAAAGGCGCGACGTTCAATGACAGAGTCACCGTCAATCGAACAAACGTATGGATAAGATGAAAAGTTAATGCCAGCATTTAACGCATCGGCTTTTCCGCCATTTTCTTTGTCGATAACAAATAGGTGGGAAAATTTTTGCGAGCGATATACGGCGCGTACCCGTTTCGTTTTTAACTGCTCACGAATGACGCGCTTCATTTCAACGAGGGCAAAATCTCGCTTTAATCGTTCAAGCGTGTCGTCTGTTGAGCCGTCGTTAATGACGACAATCTCATACTCTGGATATTCGATGCTTAACAGCGAGCGCACCGTCGCAAAAATGCCCGCTTCTTCATTGTAGGCGGGCACTAAAATGGACACCGGTTTCGTATAACTAATATCGAGCATTTCTTCGTACGGCTCCCATTCGTCTAACTCGTACATGCGGCGCAATTGAACGAACGAGACGACGAGTAAAAACGTATAAAACAAAATGACCGCCATCATAAAAGAGAAAATAAACATCGCTATGAGTTTAATCATATAGTCGACCTCTTTCTAACCATTCGAGCGCCATATCGCGCGCATACGGGTCGTCTGATGTTTGAGCAATTTGTTTAAGCATCGCCAAGCCGTTTGGCATGCGCAACAACGCTTCTGCCGCTTGCGATCGAACGGAAAACACCCGATCTTTCATCAGTTGTTTTATCGTTTCGATCAGTTCGTCTTTGCGTGTGCGCGCACATAATCGTAATGCCATCAACCGTTCTTGCCAAACTTGTGAATGTAAATGGCTGTGGAGTTGTTCTGTTTCTAATGGAAATGCCATTTCAGCTAACGCTTTTAAGGCGCGAATGCGATATTCACTTTGTTCATGTTGAAGCAACGTACGCAAAAACGAAACGTGAGCCAATTTTTGCATAATGCCAATCATATCAATTAATGCATATTGCATTTTTTCGTTCCAATCAAAAAAATGATCGACCATTTTCGCAAACATATGATCGTCCATGCGAGATAAAATGAGGCGATAATCAAATTGTGTAAACGATTCGTCTACACGTTTCATATATTCATATACGTGCGGATGGCGAAAAAGCGCAAACATTTTTAACAGTTGGCGCTTTTCCATCATCGTCACATATTTTTGCTCATACATCTTTTCTAACTCATGTAAAAGGGAACGAATGCCAAAATCTTCAATGTAAAAAAGGGCGTTCATCCTTCTACCGAGCCGACGATGATACAATTGTTGGCGCAAGTAATTTGAAAAATAAGTTTCCGCTAATGCCGTCGCTCGTTGTTTTACATGACCGTTAGCTAAAACGCGAAGAAAATGGTCTAACAATTCCATCATTGCCACATGTTGTGCTGTGGATAATGGAGGGGCAATTTGTTCATCGCCGTACGCTAAATAACGAAACAACGTCGGCTCATACAATTGTTTGTACGTTTCCACTTCTTGTTTCCATACATAATCTTTTCTTTTCCGAACAAGTAAATAAAGAAAAATAGCAAGTAATATGCCCCATAATATAACGACGATCAAAGCAAATAAAACAAGCGAATCGGACACAACTAATTCATCCTTTTTAACATATGTCGTATTCTTGCTTCAAGCTCAAGCAATTTAAATGGCTTTGTCATATAATCATCGGCGCCAAGTTCAAGCGCGCGCGCGATATCGTGTTCGCTTTTTCGTGCTGTTAACATAATGATTTTATAGCGCGATGAATCTTTTCGACTTCTTAGTTGTTGCAACACTTCAAGCCCATCCATTTTCGGCATGACGCCGTCTAAAATGACGAGGCACGATTCTTTTCCGTCATGCCAATCGGACGTGATAAACTGCTCACCGTCTTTAAAGATGCGTAAATCGAGCGTCACTTTTTCTTTCGCAAACATTTTTTGAACGACGTCTGTCACAATAGCGCGCACAATCGCATCATCATCGACAACCGCTACTTTCACCGTGCGACGATACGATGCTTCTTGTTGTTTCGCAAGCACGACACAGTTTCTTCCTGTATTTTTCGCTTCATATAACGCGGAATCGGCAAGCTCAATCCAATGCCCGATCGGTTTAGACGGATCGGTTACTTCGACAATACCGGTCGAAAACGTGCATGAAAACGTCGTTTCTCCAGATTGAAACGTCATGCGTTCAAACTGTTCCCGCAGACGATCAAATACGAGAAATGCTTCGCTCGCTTCGGTCGCTGGCAATAAAACGACAAATTCCTCCCCGCCGAAGCGAATGATCATATCGCGTGCGCGAACGTTCGTTTTTAAAAATTGGGCAAATTGTTTTAAGACGACGTCGCCAATTAAATGACCGTATTGGTCGTTTACTTGTTTAAAATAGTCAATGTCAAGCATCGCTAAACTAAACGGTTCATGCGTGCGATGCCAATCGCTTTTTAGCTGCTCATATGCTTGTTTTAAATATTTTCGGTTATATACATGTGTCAATTCATCTAATAAAAGCAGTTCATCAATTAATTGCTTTCTTTCAAGTTGTCTGCGAATGCGGACGACGAATTCATCGATGTGAAACGGTTTTGCGATAAAATCGTCCGCACCCATTTCATAGCTTTTTATGCGCGTTTCTTTTCGGTCATCAATGCTGACCATGATCATCGGAACGAATTGTTGTTTTAATTTTTCTTTTAAAAACGTTAATACTTCAAATCCTGTTTTCTTTTGCATATGAATGTCGATGACGACGCAATCTGGGCGAACGTCGTAAAACGAAGCGACCGCTTTGACAGGATCAGCAATGGCCACGACATACCATCCGTTTAGTTCGAGCTGTTCTTTTACATACATTAAAAACGACGGGTCGTCGTCAATAAGTAAAATGGTCGGTTCGTCCTCTTGTTTTGTTCTTTGCCCACCTTGCGCCACTTCTTCAATTTGTTGTTCGTAACAAAGTTGAAAAAGCGAGGCTAACCGCTCCTTCACATCTGATGCTTTCCATATTTTTTGTTCATCTTCGCCCCATTGTTCCATTAACTTGCGTGCGTAATTTCCGATATCGGTCATGCCGATCATCGCCGCTGTGCCAGCGATGGAATGAAGAAGGCGATAGACGTCTTGATGGGCGATCTCATCAACTGTTTCCCATTCTTCTAATCGTTTACGAATATTTTTTAAAAAATGTTGGCGATATTTTTCATAACGATCCATTATGATCCCCTACTATTTATAAAATGTGTTGATCAATCATTTGGACAAGTTCGGCGATTTCAGGTTTGCTTACTTGTGCTGTCGCTCCGACGCGCTCTCCTTTATGGCGAAGGTCGTCCGTAATTAAAGAAGAGAAAATAATAACGGGTACATGTTTTAACTTCTCATCTTCACGAATGCGTTTCGTTAAATGATGACCGTCCATTTGCGGCATTTCAATATCAGTAATGACTAACTGTACTTCGCTTTCAATCGGCTTTCCTTTTTGAACGATCGCTTGTAAATAGTTGAACGCATCTTCGCCATTTTCGAAAAACTCGACATATACATATCCCGCTTCCGCAAGCGTATCGTGAAGTAGTTTACGTAATAGCGGCGAGTCTTCCGCGACAATGATTTTTTTATTGGAACGTTCTCGTTTGCCAAGCTTTTTCACGCGTTCAACGTTAATACCAGATTGTGGGTTAATGTCTACAACGATTTTTTCAAAGTCGAGCAGTAAAATCATATTTCCATTTAACTTGACAACACCGATAATTTGACTTTCTAACCCTTGATACATTTGCGATGGTTTTTCAATTTGCTTCCATGATATGCGATGAATTTGCGTGACATTATGGACGTGGAACACAACTTTTTGCTGATTAAACTGTGCGACAATATATTTATCTTGCGCTGGATTGTTCGATGGTCCGAAGCCGAGCGCTTTCGCTAAGTCGATGAGCGGAAGCACCTCGCCGCGCAATTCAATAATCCCTTCAATATACGAATGCGCATGTGGCACTTTCGTTGGCGCAATCGGTTGAATAATTTCTTTTACTTTAATGACGTTAATGGCAAACCGATTGTCACCAATTAAAAATTCGACAATTTCTAGCTCATTCGTCCCACTTTCTAATAAAATTCCGTTTTTATTTTCCATAAAACATCCTCCATTACGACATCATTTACTGTCATTTTATCATACTTCTTTCATGTGACGGAAAAAATTTTTAATATAAAAACTCGCTTACTTTTCGATTGGCGACGTTTGTGTCGATCGCACAACGGTCGGCATCTCGTCCGTATTGCCATATCCAAACGTTCGCGCGGCAGTTTGGTACGTTAGGGCGATACGTTGGCGCTTTTGTTGCTGGTGTTGTCCCTGGGCGCGGATAAGAGCTCCATATAATCGTTTGTTGTGCCACACGTTCATCGTTTTTTACCGCTTCACAGTATGCTTCGCCGAACGCGCCTTTCGTTGGATTTGCGTATATGCCCGGGCGATATCCGCTCGGATAAAACGTATCAACCCACGCACGAATCCATGCAGCGTCGACTGAAAATTCATCTTCAATGTTCGCAAAAATGACTTTATTTTTCGGAATACTGAGTCTTCGTGCATGAAAAATCGCATTTCTTGCCGCTGTCCTTCCTTTTTCGTATTGTGTCGCTTCGCGAAACGCGTTGTAAATCGGTGCAATTTTTATGCCGCGCCCACGAAGGAAAGCAATTTCCTCTTTCGTTAATCCATCCGATATGTTCGGCACTGTCGTCACATATCTTCCCCAAAATTGCGGAAAACCGTATTCTTTTCTTACACAAGCAAGCAACATTTCCGTCACTTTTGCCGCTGAATCGACGCCCCACATGCATCATTCCCCCTTTTCACGTTTCTTTCCATATATATGCGAACGATACATGTCTAAGCAAAACTTTCAGCTTATGAAAATAATACTTTATTCCTAGGTAAAAATCACTATAATAAAAGTAGATGACAATGACGGGGGTTAGTAACTGTTAAAATATTTTTGTGAAAATCCATAAAACTCTATATACAATTTATAAGAAATTACAAGGCAAAAGAGCAAATAAAGCCAAGAGAATGGTTAAGGAGCTAACTGAAAATGATTAAAACATATCAGGTTATGCTACTTCCGAATAACAAACAAAAAACAAAATTATTTGAGTGTGCGGGTGTAGCAAGGTGGGCGTATAATTTTGCTTTAGCACAACAACAAGAAAATCATAAACAAGGCGGTAAATTTTTAAATGATGGTGAATTAAGAAAAAGATTAACGCAGCTCAAACAAACGAAAGAGTACAGTTGGCTCAACAATTATTCCAACAACATCACAAAACAAGCGATCAAAGATGCGTGTCAAGCCTACAAAAACTTTTTTGCAGGACGGGCGAAGTGTCCGAAATTTAAAACGAAGAAACGAACACGCCCAAGTTTTTATCAAGATACATCGAAAATTAAAATCACCGACACGCATGTGAAACTAGAGAAACTGACGCCTTCCAAAAAGAAAAATAGACAGAAGCTCAATTGGATTCGTTTGGCGGAGCGAGGACGTATTCCGCACGGAAAACATGTAACATACGTCCATCCACGCATCGTGTTTGACGGAATACATTGGTTTTTAACGGTCGGTGTAGAGGAAGCAGAAGTGAAACATGAAACGTACAGCGAAGGCATCGGCATTGATTTAGGGGTAAAGTCGTTCGCTACCGTCAGCAATGGCATGACGTTTCCAAACATCAACCAAACACCGAAAGTGAAAAAGTTGGAAAAGTCAATTAGGCGCATGCAAAGACAAATATCACGAAAGTATGAAATGAATAAAACGAAAACGGAAGGAGGTGAATTCCGTTACAGAAAAACGGAAAACATCAAGAAAATTGAATTCCTTGTTTTGAAAAAACGCCGAAGGCTGAAAAATATACAACTTAACTATACCCATCACATCACAACAACGTTGGTGAAAGCCAAGCCAGCGTATGTCGTGATGGAAGACTTGAACACAAGTGGCATGTTAAAAAATCGGAAGCTATCGAAAGCGATTCAACAACAAACATTCCACGCGTTCAAGCGCCAAATGACGTATAAATGTGCATGGCACGGTATCGAGTTGATCGTGGCAGATCGGTTTTATCCGTCAAGCAAAAAGTGCAGCCGTTGCGGTCATGTGAAAGACCACCTTTCTTTATCGGAACGGACGTACCGTTGTGAGGCGTGTGGGATAGAAATCGATCGCGATTTGAATGCAAGCATCAACTTGAAACAATATGCCGAATCCATGATGTGACATGACCATGTACCCATACGTTAGTGGGGAAGTAAAGCCTTCGGAGCGCCGAGCAAACGAGAGTAGCTTTTTGCGAAATCGGGCGTGATGAACAAGGAAGGAAACGTAAACTTTATAAATAATTAATAGATTATTTATAAAGTTTTGTAAGTTTTCTGTAACGGATTTATGATGAAACGAGAGAGACAAAAAAAGCAAACGAGACTATTACTGCAACAAACGGCATTACAATTGTTTCAAAAACAAGGATATGACGAAACGACCGTTTTGCAAATTACGAGCGAAGCTGGCGTAGCGAAAGGAACGTTTTTTAACTATTTCCGCACGAAAGAAGAAGTGTTGCAAAGCGTATTTTTTTCACATACCAAGCGTGTATATGAAAAAATGAAAAAAAATAAACGAACAAACTGGCGTGAACAAATCGAGCAACTGTTTCATGAACTGACGACGATGCACGAGCAGCTTGGACGCAAAGTGACGAAATCCATGCTACATATTTATACTGCAAAACAAAAGCAGCCGCTTGAACTCACTCCTCTTATTGATTTGCTGGTGGGTTTGTTTGAGGAAGGGAAACGATGTGGCGATATTCGAACGAGGCAACCTTCTTCTAAGCTTGCATTCATTGCGCTTCAATTGTATTTTGGAGCGTTACAATTATGGATGTTTTCGCATTTAGCTGAGCCGTTATCGACTTTTATGACACATACGTTAAAGATATTTATTCGTTATATAGAAAAAGAAGGGGACTAATCCCCTTCATACAATGGCAATGTGATCGTGACGGCCGTTCCGACATTCAGTTGGCTTTCGTATGTAATCGTTCCATCCATTTGGCGAATAAGCCGTTCGGTAATCATGCTTCCAAGCCCTGTTCCTTTCGATTTTGTCGTGTAATACGGCAAACCGATGTTTTTTAACTGTTCTTCCGTCATTCCTTTTCCTGTATCGCGAATCGTAATAATCACTTGCTTTTCTTTTTCATCGACCGTTTTATGAATCGTCACAAGCCCACCACATTCAATTGCTTCCATGCCGTTTTTGATGACGTTTAATAGCGCTTGTTTGACGTAATGAGCATCGCCATATACGTCGCTTTTTCCTTCCGTATAAAGTTGCAACGATACATTCATCATCGCGCCGAGCGGGCTTAACAAATGAACGGATGTATGTAAAACATCGTCAATATTCACTTTTTGCCATTGAAATGACGCTGGTTTGGCGAGCGATAAATATTCGGTAATAATTTCATTCGTTCGGTCTAATTCTTCTAAAATGATCGGGGCAAACTTTTTTACGTTTTCATCGGTCGTATCTTTGCTTAAAAATTGGACGAAGCCCCGCACCGTCGTGAGCGGATTGCGAATTTCATGGGCAAATGAAGCCGCCATTTCGCTTACCGTCGCTAGTTTATCGAGGTAAATCATATCGTCAAACTGCTCGTTAAATTGAATGAGTCGCTCGATGACGTAAATAAGCGCTAAAAACATGGCGATAAAACATGTAAAATATACAATATAAAATCGCCAAGGAAGCGGCGGAACGGCGTATATAATCGTTGCGATATACAAAATGAGATAAATGAAAACGATCATAAGCCCATATAGCATTTTTCTTTTGACGTTAAAAAAAGACGAGCGAAACAATATGCCGACAACGTATGCAAATACAGAAACGGTCGCTCCTGCATAAGCGAACGGACCGCCAATGATGAACCGTGCGATAACAACGGTGAACGTACATAACAGCCCAGCCATTTTTCCGATATATAATGTCGTCACTAAAATGACGATCATACGAAAGTCAAAGTTCGTTTTCGCTAACGGCTGAATTGGATACATCATACATAACAAAGCCGTAAACGATGCAACAACGCCGTACATCATTTTTTGTTTCCAAGTGAGCACCATTTTTCGGCGAAACGGAAAAAACAAATTCGCATTGAAAATGAGTGAAAATAAAATCGTAATATTGACAACGAGTGGTTTAATCACAGCGCTAAACATGTAATGCCTCCTGATCATTGTTCCTTTTGTATTGTAGCACACTCGCCAACGGACATAAATGTGTTCGTATTTTCAGAAAAAACAAACACATTGACATCTTTATGAACATGATAGACGTGGACAAGCGAAGCGCGTTACAATGTTTGTGAAGAAAAACACGAAAGGTAGTGTCAAAATGAAAGGGTTAGCCATTCTTTTTGAAGAAAATCATACGGTCACGATTTTAGAAGATGTAGAAAAAGAACAACTTGAAGAAGTAGCGGACGAAGAAACAGAAGCGGTTCTTTGGCATGATGAAGAAATCGACTGGGACTACGGTTATTAATAGATTAAGCTGGCGTTCGTCAGCTTTTATTTTTTTGTTTCAATTATTCAAAATTTTATTTACAATTTACAAAAAACTCTCTATAATGTAGAAAAGGAGAAGAATATTCTTCTCTCTAAGGGGGAATGAAACATGTTTGAAAAGTACAATGATATGGCACTCGTATCGCAGCCACACGATGTCGCTAACGGTTATGAGCAAGCAGCACAATTTGTGATCGAACAGGCGTTATTCCGATTTGAAAGAGAGCGTCTCATGCGCGATATTGACAAGGCGCTTGAAGAACGGAATGAAGCGTTGTTTCTAACCCTCGCGCAACAATACAACGAGCTTCGGGAACGCTATCGTCATTTGGAGGATGTGCACGTATGATCGACTGTGACATGACAGAACAGCACATAAGGTGAACGTTTTGAGCAAAACACATTGCGAAACGTTCACCTTTTATTGTTTAATAGAAAAAAAGAAGAAAGGTGAAAGACGATGACGCTTCCGATGAATGAACGTGTGCAACGTATTCAACTCTCTGGCATTCGTCAGTTTTTTAATCTCGTTTCCCAAGAAAAAGATATGATTTCATTAACGATTGGACAACCTGATTTTCCGACACCCGATCATATTAAAGAAGCGACAAAGCGCGCGCTTGATGAGCAATTTACTTCTTATACGCATAACGCTGGATATGTACCGTTACGTGAGGCAGCCTGCCGCTTTGTTGAAACGAAATACGGCTTACGTTATACCACTGATGAAGTAATCGTTACTGTCGGAGCAAGCCAAGCGCTTGATATTGCGTTTCGTACGATTTTAACAGAAGGTTCCGAAGTCATTCTCCCCGCTCCTGTTTATCCGGGATATGAACCAATCATTCGGTTATGTGGAGCAACACCTGTATATGTCGATACGCGGCATACAGGCTTTAAACTATTAGCAGAGCAAATCGAACCACTTATTACCGAGCAAACGAGGTGCATCGTATTGCCGTACCCGTCTAATCCGACAGGGATGACGTTATCACACGATGAGCTGCAACAAATCGCTCAACTTGTAAAAGACAAACCGATTTGGATCATTTCCGATGAAATTTATAGCGAACTTGTGTTTACAGGTAAACACGAGTCGATTGCGACATGGCTCCCTGACCAAACGATCGTCATTAACGGCGTTAGTAAGTCGCATGCGATGACTGGGTTTCGCATCGGGTTTTTATTTGCGCGAAAATGGATTATTGAGCATATGTTGAAAGTGCATCAATATAACGTCTCATGCGCGACATCTATTTCGCAACGAGCGGCGCTTGAAGCGCTAACAGTTGGGATGAACGATGCGCACGACATGAAAAAGCAATATGCGGAACGAATGATATATGTGTACGAGCGCCTTCGTGATATGGACTTTGACGTCCAAAAGCCGAACGGAGCGTTTTACATTTTTCCTTCCATTGCAAAGTTTCATCATTCGTCATTTGATTTTGCGTTACAGCTAGCGCAAGAAGCAAAAGTCGCTGTCGTGCCGGGAAGTGCATTTTCGACATACGGTGAAGGATATATTCGTATATCGTATGCTTGTGCGATGGATGCGTTACAAAAAGGTCTTGATCGCATCGAGTCATATGTAAAAAAAGGTGCTCGCTAAAAGCACCTTTTTACCATTCTTTATACCATTTATATAACGCTTGTGTGCCGCTTTGTTCTTCTCCGCGCTCCGCAAGCGCCTCATATAATTGTTTCGCCAGCTTTAAGCCCGGAAGCGATAAACCGAGCGTTTCCGCTTCGGCAAGCGCGATGCCCATATCTTTAATAAAATGTTTCACATAAAAACCGGGAGCAAAATCGCCGGCAAGCATGCGCGGCGCAAGATGAGAAAGCGACCAGCTGGATGCCGCTCCTTGCGAAATGCTTTGCAAGACGCGTTCTGGGTCTAACCCTGCTTTTTCAGCATAAACAAGCGCCTCACATACGCCAATCATATTTGTCGCAATCGCAATTTGATTGCACATTTTCGTATGTTGCCCTGCTCCCGCTTTCCCTTGCCAAACGATATTTTTTCCGATATGCGAAAAAAGTGGCATACATGCGGAAAACGCTTCTTTGTTCCCGCCGACCATAATCGACAACGTGCCTTCACGTGCACCAATATCGCCACCTGATACAGGTGCATCAAGAGCAAACATTCCCTTTTCTTTTGCCACTTCATAAATGCGTACCGCAAGTGATGGTTTAGATGTCGTAAAATCAATCAAATAGGCACCGCGCTTCGCATTGTTTAAAATGCCATCATCGCCAAAGTATATATGTTCCACATCGTGCGGTTCGCCAACCATCGTCATGACGACATCCGCCACTTTTGCGACATCTTTTACTGTCTCTTTCCATACTGCACCTTCGGCTAATAAATCTTCCGCCTTTTCCTTTGTGCGCGTATATACAACGAGCGAATAGCCTGCCCGAAGCAAGTTGCGCGCCATGCTTTTTCCCATGACACCAAGTCCAATAAAACCAATCGTTTGCATGTTTCTCTCTCCATTCTAAATCGCTTTGACCATGCCGCCATCGACTAACAGCGACTGTCCTGTCATATACGTATTTTCATCCGACAATAAAAAGGCGACGACGTTCGCAAACTCTTCAGGCGTGCCGTAACGACCGAGCGGAATGGCCGCTTTCATGCGCGCTTCCATTTCTTCTTTGCGAATGCCGAGTTTTTTGGCGTTTTGTTCGTCTAAATAGGCAACTCGTTCCGTTGCGATGCGCCCTGGAGCAACGGTATTGATTAAAATGCCGTATGGGGCAAGCTCTTGTGCGAGCGTTTTTGTCAAACCGACGATGCCGAGACGAAACGTATTCGACAAAAGCAAGCCCGGGATCGGTTCTTTAATGGAAGATGATGCAATATTGACGATTTTTCCTTTCGTCTTTTTTAAATGCGGCAGTGCTGCGCGAATGAGCCGCACGTAGCTGAGCAAATTTAACTCAAACGCTTGTTTCCAGTCGTCATCCGTTAACGTCGCAAACGTTCCAGTTGGCGGACCGCCAGCGTTATTCACTAGTAGGTGAATGTCGCCGAATGTTTCTACTGTTTTTTCGACTAATTGCTCGATCATTGCGTCGTTCGTCACGTCTGTTACAACATAGGCCGCTTTTCCTTTTCCGAGCGCATGGAGCTGTTCAGCAACAGCGTGCAATTTTTGTTCATCGCGGCTAGCGAGCATGACGTTAACTCCTTGCGACACGAGTTTTGTCGCAATCGCTTTGCCAAGCCCTTGGCTTGATGCGGCTACAATGGCTGTTTTCATTTCACTTCCTCCCCTCGACATATACATTCGCTAACGACGACGCGATTCCTTCCTGTTCGCTTCGCTTCATATAACGCTTCATCCGCCCGTTTAACCATTTGCTCTTTCGTCATTCCTTGTTCGTATTCGCAAACGCCAAAGCTGCACGTAATATGCCCGACTTTCGGAAAATGAACGGTTTCCACTAAGTGACGTAACGATTCCGCTAAACGATACGCTCCCGTTCGTGATGTGGCGGGCGCTAAAATAATAAATTCTTCCCCTCCCCAACGAGCCAATATGTCGCAGTCGCGCAATCGATTCGAAATCGTTTCACACATGCGCACTAATACTGTATCACCGACGTCATGCCCGTACGTATCATTGACTTTTTTAAAATGGTCGATGTCAAACAAAATAATAGAAAACGTATGTTTATATCGTTTCGCGCGATGAATTTCACGCGTAAAAAACTCGTCAAATTTTAAGCGATTAAACGTTTTTGTGAGCGGATCTTTTGTCGCTAAAAATTCGTTTCGTTTCATTTCTTCTTCAAGCGCGGTAATGTCGGTGAATACGACTAAATACGCATTCGGTTCATCCGGAAACGACGTCGCCTTTAGTAAAAACACATGCTCTTCTCCTTGTTTGCACATCATTTTTACTTTTAGAAATGGGATCGTGCGGTCAATAAGCGGGCGAAGCCATCGCTTTTCTCCTTTCACGTAAAAATATCCCGGTTCAGCAACAAAATCATCACATACGTGGGTGCGACCAGCCCGAAGACTTTCTGTTTTTTCCGATCCAAAAAAACGTTGAAATGATAAGTTGCAATCTAGCAATCGTTCTTCATTTAAAATGCATATTAAGTTCTCTTGAAAATCAATAATCGTGCGCGTATATTGTTTTTGTCTTTCTAATTCCCGCTCAAGCTGGCTTTGATAAATGGAATGTTGCAACGATTGCAAAAATTTTTCATGGTCGATCGGTTTTAAAATAAAATGATTCACTCCGTATTCAATCGCCCGAATGAAAAAGTCGTTATCGTCATAGGCGGTCGTAATAATAATTTGCACATGTTCATCCATCTCACGAATACGGCGAATAAGCTCTAATCCGTTTAATATAGGCATTTTAATATCTGTAATGACGATGTCCGGGTGAAACGTCATAAATAGTTCGAGCGCTTCTTGACCGTTTTTCGCGACTTTTACCTCCCGAATGCGCCGTTTTAATAAACGCGTTAACATATCGCGCGCACTCGGCTCATCTTCAACATACAATACTTTAATATCTGTTTGTACCGCAATCATAAACCCCGTCCCCTTTCATATCGCGGCATGCGAATCGTAAATGTCGCTCCTTTTTTTGATGATGAAACGAGCAAATGACCGCCCATTTTTTTCACAATCATGTTTGACATATATAGTCCGAGACCTGTTCCGTCTTTTTTCGTTGTCACGTACGGTTCGAACATACGAGGGAGAATTGTTTCATTAATGCCGCCTGCATTGTCTTTTACTTGAATATAAATGAATGAGTCGTCCGCATATGTACGAATGCAAATCATTCGTCGCGCTACGTCGCGCGCAACAAATTGTTCACACGCATTTGTCAACAAGTTGATGAGCACTTGGCTCATTTCATTCGGGAAGCCATACATGTGTGCTCGCGTCCGATTTTGAACGTGCAAATGAACGTCGTAATGGTCTAAACTTGCTGAAATAATTTTTAACGCTTGGCGAATGGCTTGAATGGGACGAAAATACGTTGCTTCTTTATGCGGTTTAAAAAAGTTGCGAAAGTCGTTAATCGTTCGGGACATATGTTGAATTTGAATAAGACATTTTTGAATGGATGTGCGCAAATATGATTCGTTTAGTTCTCCATACGCATACGCTTCTTGTATATCTTGCAAAAGCAAGCCGAGGACGTTTAACGGCTGTCGCCATTGGTGGGCGATATTTCTTAACATTTCTCCCATCGTCGCATAACGCGATTGCTCAATAAGCATAAAATCTTTTTCGCGATTTTTTCGCACTTCTTCTTCAATTTTTCGCTGTAACGTTGCATTCATTTGTTCCATTTCTTGTTTCAGCTGTTGAAGTTCCGTCAATGCTTGTTCCCGTTTGATCGACTCGCCAATCGTGCGGGCAAGCGCTAAAAAAATGGCGCGTTCATGAGCGGAAAACATTCGTTTTTGCTCGCAATCGACGACGCTTATACATCCCCATCGTTCATCGTGAATAAAAATGGGAGCGATCATAAACGACTGAATGGCCTGTTCCTCAAAAATAGTGCGTACATTCCCTTCTAATTCATTTGTATGCCCGACGAACATATTTCCGTCATATAAATGTGCGAAACAATGAACATCTTCTGTTGGAAAGACGATGTGATCACGTGTCATGAAACGCGAAGAGGGTGTTTGTATGTCATAAATGCGTCGCAGTGTATACGTTTCATCTGATGCTTGTAAGCGAAAAATGGCAACGCGCGTCACATGAAGCGCAATGCGCAAACTTTCTAACGCCGCCATAAGCGAGCGATCCATAGAACTCTCCCCCAAAAACGAACAAATATAGGTCTTTTATACTAAGTTTATCGTAATTCTCATATAAAAAAAAATCAAGGAAAAAAATTGTTGCAAACATATAAAAAAAGCTAGGCATCATACCTAGCTTTATACATGAAAACGATGGATGAGTTGCTGCAATGAGCGGCTCATATCGTTTAGTCGTTCTGCTGCTTCTGTTACGGTGCTTAACGCTTTTAATTGTTCTTCCGATGATGCGGATACTTCTTCTGCTGATGCGGCTGATTGTTCTGAAATCGCAGCTAAGTTTTGTAATGCGGCAACGATTTGTTCTTTATTTTCGTTTACGTCGTGAATTTGTGTAAAAATATGTTCAATGGCTGACGTTAATTGTTCCATCATCGTTGCAATATGCATAAACGATTCTGCTGTTTCGTTTACTGCCGCTTGTTGTTGGTCGTTCATTTGTTTCGTATGGTCAACCGCTTCGGTTGCAAGAGCAGCTTGTTGTTGAATCGATGTGATCGTTTGGCGAATTTGTTCTGTCGCTTGCGCCGACTGTTCTGCTAGTTTGCGCACTTCTTCGGCAACGACCGCAAATCCTTTACCATGCTCCCCTGCTCTTGCTGCTTCAATCGAAGCGTTCAGTGCTAACAAGTTCGTTTGCGCAGAAATGTCAGTAATCGTTTGAATAATCGCACCGATTTGTTTCATTTTTTCGCCTAAATCGGTGATGACCGTTTCAACCGAACGCAATTCATTTTGCGATTCAGCTGATTTTGCTTGAAGCACATTTAACTTTTCAATACCCGTATAGCTTGCGTCTTTCGTTTCATCGGAAAGTTGTTTCACACGCTCTGCCGATTGCGTCACCGTACCCATTTTCTCAGATAAATCGTTCATGCGATCGTTCATCGCATCTAAATTGCTCGCTTGTTCTGATACCCCTTTCGCAATATCGGTGACCGCTGTTGTCACTTGTTCGCTCGTCGCCATCGTTTCTTCGGACACTGCGCTTAAGTGATCAGCTGCGCTGCCGAGTTCAGCGACAGAACGATCGACTTCGCCGATAAGCGAGCGCATATGTGACACCATCTCGTTAAAGTGGCTAGTGAGCTGCGCAATTTCATCGTTTCCTTTCGGCTCGACATGCACCGTTAAGTCGCCGGTCGCCACTTGTTGTACACGCTCATTCAGTTGAATAATCGGTTTGACGATCGAACGCGATACCGCATAAATAAGAAGTGAAGCAAGTACTGTCGCAATGACAACAATGGTCCATGACGTTTTACCGATTGTCGTTAACGTCGCTAATAAATCTTTTTCTTTATATACAACACCGACTTTCCAATTTAACTTTGGAATGGTCGCAAAATACAATAGCCGTTTTTCGCCGTCTTGTTCATATTCATAAGCACCTTTGTCTATAGAAAACATCGTTTTTACGACCGGATGGTCAGACATATCTTTTCCTTTATACTGTGGATGAACGATCGCCAATTTGTTTTGGTCAAACAATACCGGATAGCCGTTATAACCGACACGGAATTGCTCCACCGTTTCAGCGAGCGTATTTAACGACACGTCTAAGCCAATGACACCGATCACTTGACCGTTTTCAACAATCGCTTTGGCGATCGTGACGATATAATCGTTTGTTACCGCATCGACGTATGACTCCGTCCAAATGACTTTGTCCGATGCTGCCACTGCTTCTTTATACCATGGACGCGTCGTCGGATCAAAATCCGGCGGCAAATCGACAGATGGTGTTGTATACATTTTGCCATTTGCTGTTCCGATGTAAGCTAACTGTACCTTTTTATGAATGTTTAAAAATGTTGCGAGTTGTTGATCGATCTCTTGCCAAAGTTGTACATCTTCTGTTTTTGAAAACGTTTGAAAAGATTTTGTTTCACTAAATTGCTTTAACGCATCTTCTTGACTGTCAAAGCTATGTTCGATATCGTCAACAAGCTCTGTCACAAGCGATTCCGCGCGCACTTTTGCATCATCTTTCATGACAGACGCCATTTGCACATAGTTGACCGTTTGTGAAGCAACAAGTGCAATAACTAATAATAATGCCATTAAACCAGTTAATTTCATCGTTAATGACCGAAACAAAGTAGTCCCCCCCTAGTGCTGTCGAATGTTGTCGAAAAATTAATAAAGTTGTAGTTTCATTATAAGAGGTTTACATCATCATGTCTATGACCGTTTTTTACTGTTTTTTTCATAAGAAAAGAACCGGGGGCGTCCGGTTCTTATCGTTGGAACGTTTCTTTCACGACACGAATGACTTCTTCTGCTGTTGAAAGCGATAAAATATGATTTTTTACTTGTTCTGCTTCTTGTTTAGACAGTTTTTTTAGTTGCGAGCGAACGCGTAAAATAGATGTCGCGCTCATGCTAAATTCATCTAAGCCAAACGCTAATAAAATGGGCACAGCTAGCTCTTCGCCTGCCATTTCCCCGCACATGCCAACCCATTTGCCTTCTTTATGCGCCGCTTCAATGACGTTATAAATAAGGCGCAAAATGGCTGGGTTGTACGGTTGGTATAAATACGATACGCGTTCGTTCATTCGGTCAGACGCCATCGTATATTGAATTAAGTCGTTTGTTCCGATGCTGAAGAAATCGACTTCTTTTGCAAATTGATCTGCCAATACAGCAGCGGCTGGGATTTCGACCATCATGCCGACTTCGATGTCATCAGACACTGCCACACCTTCAGCAACAAGCTTTTCTTTTTCTTCTAAAAGAATTGCTTTCGCTTGACGGAATTCGTCTAACGTCGCAATCATCGGGAACATAATTTTTAAGTTGCCGTAAATACTCGCGCGCAACAACGCACGGAGTTGCGTGCGGAACATCTCTTGCATATCTAAGCAAAGACGAACGGCACGGAACCCTAAAAACGGGTTCATTTCTTTTGGAAGGTCTAAGTATGGCAATTCTTTGTCGCCGCCAATATCAAGCGTACGAACGACGACAGGTTTTCCTTCCATTTTTTCTAACACCGTTTTGTATGCTTCAAACTGCTCTTCTTCTGTCGGCAATTCGTTGCGCCCCATGTATAAAAATTCGGTACGATATAAGCCGATGCCTTCTGCACCGTTTGCAAGCACACCTTCAACATCGTTTGGTGTACCGATGTTTGCAGCAAGCTCCACGTGGTGACCGTCTTTCGTCGTCGTTTGTTCATGAACAAGCTTTGCCCATTCTGCTTTTTGCGCAGCAAACGCGGCACGTTTTTGTTCGTATTCAGCAATCGTTTCTTCGGTTGGGTTAATGATGACTTTCCCATCAAGCCCGTCAATAATGACGATGTCCCCATTTTGAATCGTTGCTGTCGCTTCTTTCGTCCCAACGACAGCTGGAATCTCCATCGAGCGCGCCATAATGGCAGAGTGAGACGTCCGTCCGCCGATGTCAGTTGTAAAACCTTTCACATATTTTCGGTTTAATTGAGCTGTATCGGACGGCGTTAAGTCTTCAGCGATAATGACGACTTCTTCCGTAATCATGCTCGGGTTTGAAATCGTAACTCCTAACAAATGAGCAAGGACACGTTTTGTCACATCGCGAATGTCTGCCGCACGTTCTTTCATATATTCGTTATCCATCGCTTCAAACATCGTAATGAACATCGATGCTACTTCATGAAGCGCAAATTCGGCGTTGACGCGTTCTTGTTCAATTTTTTGTTCAACGGCTTGGACGAGTTCTGGGTCGCTTAGCACGAGCAAATGGGCGGAGAAAATAGCCGCTTTATCTTCACCAAGCTCTTTTAATGCGTGTGCTTGGATGACTTCAAGTTCTTCTTTCGCTTTGGCGAGCGCTTGTTGAAAGCGGTGAATTTGTTCAGCTACGTTTTCAATCGTTTGTTTTTCAACTGTTAAATCAGGATGTTCTAAACGGTACGCCTTCGCAATGGCAATGCCATTCGATGCAGCAATCCCTTGCAGTTTTTTCATTACTCCGCTAATCCTTCTTTTGCTAACGTTTCTGTTAATGCGTTCATCGCGTCTGCTGCATCGCTACCTTCAGCTGAAATTGTAATTTGCGCACCTTGTGGAATGCCTAAAGACATGACACCCATAATTGATTTTAAGTTGACTTTTTTGCCGTTGTACTCTAATTGAATGTCGCTATCGAATTTGCTCGCTGTTTGCACTAACATGGTTGCTGGACGGGCATGAATACCAGATTCTGCAGTTACTTGAAACGTTTTTTGCATATTGCTCATCTCCTCACTTTTTATTTTGAAAACATAGAGGGCAAAAACCCTCTATGTTTTTTTACCGAAAAATGACGCGTTTTGCAAGTAAATTATTTTTGAACGACGACAACGTCTTCGCCTTTTGTTACTGTTCCTTGTTTCGTGATATTTACTGTTTCTCCTGCTTGTAAGTTTGTAAAAATAATTGGTGTGACAACAGAAGGCGCATGTTGTTTTACATATGCAAGATCGACTTTTAAAATCGGTTGTCCTTTTTTCACTTCTGTTCCTTCCGATACGAGCGCTTCAAATCCTTGACCGTTTAATTTTACTGTATCAATGCCGAAATGAATAAGCACTTCACGACCTGTTTTTGATTGAATGCCGATCGCATGTTTTGTTGGGAAGACGTTAACGATCGTGCCGTCTACTGGTGATACGACTGTGCCGTCTGTTGGCTCAACTGCAAAACCGTCACCCATCATTTTTGTTGAAAATACTTGATCTGGCACGTCAGAAAGTGGAACAACTTTTCCTGTTAACGGTGATGCAACTTGTTCTTTTTCGCCTGTCGCTTGTACAGTTGTTTTTGCTTTTTCTACTGCTTTTGTCGGTACGCGACCTTCCATAATGTCTTTGATTTGTGTTTTCAATATGTCTGATTTTGGCCCGAAAATCGCTTGAATGTTGTTGCCAACTTCTAATACGCCTGCTGCGCCGAGCGCTTTTAAACGATCTTTATCGACATGTTGAATGTCGTTGACAGATACACGCAAGCGCGTAATGCATGCATCTAAATGGGCGATATTTTCTTTTCCACCAAGTGCCGCTAAAATTTCGTGCGGAAGTTCACCTGCATCCGCTGTACTTGTTGTTTCAACTGTTTCTTTTTCACGTCCTGGTGTGGCTAAGTCCCATTTACGAATCGCAAAACGGAATCCGAAGTAGTAAATGACCGCAAATACAAGACCGACCGGGATGACGAGCCACCAAGCGGTACGGCCTGGCAAACACCGAATAGTAAGTAGTCGATGACACCGCCAGAGAACGTCATACCGATTTTGACGTTTAAGATGTGCATAAGCATAAACGATAATCCAGCGAAAATCGTATGAATCGCAAACAATGCTGGTGCAACGAACAAGAATGAAAACTCAATTGGTTCTGTAATTCCTGTTAAAAACGATGTTAACGCGGCAGATGCCATAATACCGGCAACAACTTTTTTGTTTTCTGGGCGCGCTTCATGATAAATGGCAAGCGCTGCTGCTGGTAACCCGAACATCATGAACGGGAATTTACCTGTCATAAACGTACCTGCTGTTAATTCAGCACCGTCTTTAATTTGTTCAAAGAAAATACGTTGGTCACCGCGTACAAGTTCACCTGCTTTGTTCACGTATTGACCGAACTCAAACCAGAACGGTGAGTAGAAAATGTGGTGTAAGCCGAACGGAATTAACGCACGTTCGATGACACCGAAAATGAATGCTGCTAACGTACGGTTGGCATCAATCATGTTGTGCGAAAATGCGTTTAAGCCATGTTGAACAGGTGGCCATAACCATGTCATCGCAATACCGAGAATTAATGCCGATGCCGCTGTCACAATCGGAACGAAACGTTTTCCCGCAAAGAAACCTAAGTAAGATGGCAATTCAATGTTAAAGTATTTGTTGTACATATACGCTGCTAAAATACCGACGATAATCCCGCCGAATACCCCTGTTTGCAACGTCGGAATACCTAATACGTTCGCAAACGATGGGTCTGTCCCGATTTGGTCTGCTGTGACACCTAAAATGACGCTCATCGTTACGTTCATGACTAAGTAACCGATGATCGCTGCTAAACCAGCAACCCCTTCGCCGCCAGCTAATCCGACGGCAACCCCTACCGCGAATAAAAGCGGTAAGTTCGCAAATACAATCCCGCCCGATTGCTCCATCACTTTTGCAACCATTTCGACCCAGCCTGTTTCTAACGCCGGAATTTTTTCAATTAGTGCTGGGTTTTGCAATGCGTTACCGAACGCAAGCAAAATACCTGCTGCCGGCAAAATCGCAACCGGAAGCATAAGCGCTTTACCGACTTTTTGTAGCGTACCAAACGCTTTTTTCATATAAAACCCTCCTTCATCATGTTAACGTTTGCAACAAACGTCATTTTCATGTATAAAAAGTAGATGAAGCGAAACGTTAGACGTCCAACGAATGTAAGCATTTGCAAATAAAAGAAAACAAAAAGCATGAGCAAAGAATGACAAAAAAAGGGTATCATGTAACGAATATTTCGTTACACCACTTTTTTGCCTTCTTTACTCATGCCTGATCGAATCAGTAACACGTAAAGATAAGTGCACATTTATTCACTTTTTCCAGTTAGCCGCTGCAAATGCAACGTTAAATATACGGCTTCAGCTTCATCTACCGGAAGCTGCAACGTTTGCTGCATAATTTTTATGAGCTTCCACGACAAATTATAACATAGTGGATACGTCTCTTTCAATATGTTCGACAATTTTTTTGGTTCTTCAATTTTCTCCCCTTTTTTCACGCGCTCGATCGCATAGCGCAGATGGCGGATAAACCGTAAATAATGAATGCTTTCGCGGTCAATACGAATGTCGAGTTGTTCTTCGACGACGGAAACTAAGCGAGAAATGAGTTGCGAATGTTGATTTACTTCCGATAATTGATGATTCGTTAGCGCACTGTGAATGTGTAAAGCGATAAAGCCAATTTCACCTTCAGGAAGCTGAATGTGCAGCCGTTCATTTAACATGTTTACGACTTCGGTAGCGACGTCATATTCAAGCGGATATAAACTTTTTGTCTCGACTAAAAACGGATTTTTAATGTCCATCCCTTGTTCTAGCCGTTTGATTGCAAACAAAATATGATCCGTTAACGCAACGTGAATATGTTCATTCAACGAGCTGTTCGTTCTTTTCCGAATGTGGTGAATGATGTCGTTCATTAAGCCGATAAATTCTTCATCGACATGTGGCAACAATTTTTTATATTGTTCTTGTTCCCGTTCATTTTTTAAAATAAACCATTTTTCGACATCTTTTTGTGCAATGATGTCCCCTTTCTTTTTGCCAAAGCCAATGCCTTTGCCGATCAACACAACTTCATCGTACGTTGGATGTGAGGCAATGAGCACGTTGTTGTTTAATACTTTTTCAATGCGAAACGATTGTTCCACGTCTAGTTCGCTCCTTTAAAAACGTTTACATTACTTTCAATGTTACGAAACGAAGAAAGCGACGTCAATGGAAATGCGTTGTATTTTGTCAAGACAGCTGTGAATGTTTTTTGTCAAAAAAAACGTTTCAGTTGCACAAATGCATTTGTTCGATTAAACTTTTGTTCAGTATAAAAATGGAAGGAGCTTACTACTATGATTCAACTCATTGTTACTGATTTAGACGGAACGTTGCTCGGCTATGACCGACGCGTAAAAAAAGAAGATCGCGAGGCGGTCATTCGCGCCATAACAAGTGGCGTCGATTTTGCCGTTGCTTCGGGACGCATGGATAATGAAATTTTAGAAGTGTTAAAAGAAATCGGTCATGATGCACATCGCATTAGCCAAAATGGTGCATTTGTGTACACAAAAAATCATCGTCTTCTTCATCATAGCTCGTTTCATCCAGACATTGCCCGCTCCATTTATAAGCAAGCACGTACATTAGAAGCTATTGTGCTCGTATGCAACGAACAAACGAGCTTTGTCGAAACGAAAACGGAACAAATCGAACAAATGAGAGCGCGTCTATTTTTCGATATTGTTGAAAAGCGAGATATACTCGAAGCGATTGGTCGCGACATATTTCCATCAAAAATTACTGTTATTGGAAAAGAACACGTCGTTCTGCACTTTGAGCGATTCGTTCGTGAAACGTGGGCACAACATGTCGATACGTTTATTTCTGAACCGGGTTGTTTAGATATTATGCCAAAGCAAATTAGCAAAGGCGAAGCGCTGCGATTGTTAATAAATCATTTACAACTGAAAGCAGAAGAAGTGGCTTGCTTCGGCGATTCGTTTAACGACATTCCAATGTTTCGCCTCACTCCGCATAGTTTTGTCATGTCGCATGCGCCCGAACAAGTAAAAAAAGAAGCGCGCTACGTCGTTTCTTCCGTTCATGAAGCGATTGAAACGGTACTTTCCATAAATGAAAAGATGCCTCAAACGTAAGAGGCATCTTTACTAGAATAAGCGGACGGCTTTCACTGCACGCGGTGCCCAATATGGTTTCATGTTTGCAAACGCGACTCCTGTACTCGTTGCGGCATGCAACAATGTGTTTTCATCAACAACAATCGATACGTGGTTAATGACACCATCTCCTGTCGTATCAAAAAAGATTAAATCGCCTTTTCTTACGCTCGCAAGTGGCACTTCAATACCGACCATCGCTTGTTCCCGCGATGTGCGCGGCAATGTGATCCCGTTTTCGCTATATACGCGATACGTAAACGATGAGCAGTCAAATACATCTGTGCGCGTCGTTGGTGCCCCAAACAAGTATTTCGCTCCCATGTATTTTTTCCCTGTTTCAATGATCGCATTTGCGCGTTCTTCCCATGAAAGCGGCACATTGATCGTTTGCCCAGCGCGAATAAAATTCACATTTGTCACGCTTGGGTTTAGTGCGAGTAAATCGTTTACCGTCACGTTAAATGTTCTCGCAATCGTTGATAACGTGTCCCCAGGTTGGACAATATACGATTTACTTGCGCTAGTTGTCGACGTTGGCACCGATGTTTGTGTCGTTGTTGGCGTTGGCACCGATGTTTGTGTCGTTGTTGGCGTTGGCGTCGGTGACGTCAATTGATTCGTCATTGTATTTATTGTGCTTATTGTCGGCACTTTGATCACTTGTCCGACATAAATCCGATTCACATCTGTAATCGTTAGGTTCAATTCAAGGAGACGCGTTACTGTCGTATTCCATCTTCTTGCAATCGTTGATAACGTATCGCCACTTTGAATCGTATATGTTGCTGTCGTCGGTGCTACCGTTTGTGTTGTCGGCGCTAGCGTTTGTACAGTGGTCGGGGCATCTGGCACTTGTAATACTTGTCCAATAAAAATCGTATCTGACGTTAACTGATTTAACGTTTTTAATTCATTGACGGATGTACGGAACGTTTGGGCAATTTTCCATAATGAATCCCCTGATTTGACCGTATATTGCGCGGCGTCTACTGCTTTTTCACCTAAAAATAACGTCGATAATACCGCTCCAGCTACAATCGTTTTTTTCATCGTCCCAAACTCCTTTTCTTTTTTTAAAGCGCTTCCTCGCTCATATCATAACATGAAACTACGAATCTATTAACCGTATACTTTTATACTATTCTTCCATTAAATTGAAATAAGCATAAATGATCGGTCTTTTTTCGCATACTATTCGTATGAAAACGAAAGGAAGATGCGATATGCCTTATACATTTGTCGAACATTCCGTTCCTTTGTACTATGAAACGGTAGGAAGTGGGACACCGATTGTATTCATTCATCCCCCCGGCATGGGAAGCGTGACATTTCATCGCCAGCGTGGGCTTTCTTCTTCATTTCAAATCATAACATATGATTTAAGAGGAAATGGAAAAAGCGGAAAAGGAAATAAACCGATAACGATGGACGTATTAGCGAGCGATTTGCATGAGCTGCTTAACCACTTACAAATAAAAGAAGCGATCGTTTGTGGCTATTCAAACGGTGGCTCGATCGCCCAACATTTTGCGTTGCAATATCCGCATCAAGTGAAAGCGCTTGTATTAATTGGAGGATTTTCTGAAGTATGTACGCCGCTATTGTACGGAGAATTTTTAATAGGGATTTATGCGGTAAAATGGCATGGCATTCCTATTCTCGCCAACGTGCTCGGCAACTCGCATGGCATAACGAAAGAAGAACAACAAATGATTGCCGATTACGTACGATTATGCGATCGTCAGCGACTGTATGAAATGTATGTGACAGGGCTTCATTATCGGTCGACCGATCGCCTACATGAACTCCGTTGCCCGATTTTACTTATATACGGAGCGCACGATTATTACGTCCATGCATATGGCCTTATATTTCAACAACATGCCCGCGACGTTCGCATCGTATATGTGGACGGAGCAAGACATCAAATTCCGACGAAACATGGTCAAGAGCTTAACCTGATCATTCGCTCATATTTTTCATAAGGAAAGCTGACGGTTATTTTCCGCCAGCTTTTTGTTTTAAATCGTCGCGAACCGTCCCTTCCCAACGATCGACGTTTGTATAATACGCTGCTCGGCTAATGAAATGAGCCGCTACAGGAGATGTCATGAAAATAAAAACGATGCCAAGCAATAGGCGTGAGTTGAAATGGTTATTTTCAATAAAAAAATACAAAAATGCCCCAAGTAAAATGCACATAATGCCAAGCGTCGTACTTTTGCTGATGGCGTGGCTACGCGTATATACATCCGGCAATCGAATCGCACCGATAGCAGATAAAAGTGTAAGCACCGCACCGAGCAAAATGAGTACAGCAACAAGCACGTTAGCGATCGTTACCACGTTCGATAACAACCCCTTTCTCTAAAAACTTCGCAAATGCGACCGTTCCGACAAACGCTAAAATGCCGATGAGCAAAATGACATCTAAAAACGCGCTCGTGTTTAATAGCATGGAAACGATCGCGACCATTCCAGCAAGGGTAATACCCATCGCATCAAGCGCAATAATGCGATCGGCGACGCTTGGACCTTTGACGACGCGATATAAAAAACCGATCATCGCTAATGACAAAATGATGAGGGCGATGTTTAAAATCATTTACTCACCTCCATAATCGTTTTTTCAAACGATTGTTTAATGCTTTCAATCGCTTCATGCACATCTGGGCTGTTTAACGCGTGAATATATAACGTGCTTCCATCATCCGATACGTCCAAAACGAGCGTGCCGGGCGTCAATGTAATGAGCATGGCTAACATCGTTATTTCCCACTCTTTTTTTAACTCCGTCGGCAATGCAAAAATAGCAGGCTGAATCGTTAACGGACGTTTCATAACGACTTTTGCCACTGCGATGTTCGATAAAATGAGCTCTTTCAAAAAGATGAACAGCAATTTCATCATGACGAATACCGGAACGAGATAAAAGCGCGAATGGAAAAAACGGCGCAACATAAAAATAATAAACAACCCGATCATATAGCCGACGATAAATGATGCCCCGTTAAACGAAACGGTTAAAAACATCCATACGAACGCTAAACAGACATTTAATAAAATTTGAAATGCCATCTTCTCTACTCCTTTAACATCGCTTGAATGTACATACTCGGATCGACTAATACACTTACCGCATCGGCAACAAACGGACGGACAAATTCGATACCAACTCCGTATGCAACAGATAAAACAAGCAAAAACAACACCGGAACGAATCGTCCATCAAGCTTCTTTTGTTCAAATCCTTTTTTCTCACCCCAAAAGCCGTTCATAAATATTTTCATTATCGAATATAACACAAGCAAACTCGACAATAAAATGACGACTGCTTCAAAGATGAGCTGTTGATCGAAACTTGCTTTCACAATTAACAGCTTGCCGATAAATCCACTAAATGGTGGAATGCCTGCGAGCGATAGTGCGGCAATGAAAAACGCCCAACCGAGAAACGGATACGATGTCATCAATCCAGAAAATGAACGAATATCGTTTGAACGAGTAATCGAAAAGACGATACCGACGAATAAAAAGAGCATCGCTTTCATGACCATATCTTGCAGCAAATAAAAAATCGTTCCTTCTAAACTGTCTGGCGTCATGATGGAAATACCGAAAATCATCACGCCGACTGCTGCAATAATGTTATAAATGACGATATAGCGCATATCGTTGTAGGCAACCGCTCCAATGACGCCAATGACGATCGTCCCAATGGCTAGCCAAGCGAGCAACGTATGCGTGTAGGCAGCATCATGCGTAAATAAAAGCGTAAACGTACGTAAAATGGAATATACCCCTACTTTCGTCAACAATCCACCAAACAACGCTAACACCGGTGTTGGCGGCGCATAATACGCACCCGGAAGCCAAAAGTATAACGGGAAAATCGCCCCTTTTAATCCAAATACGATCATAAACAACACCGCAATAACCGTTAAAATCGGCGATGGGCCGAGTTCATGAATACGCTCAGCTAAATGAGCCATATTTAACGTCCCTGTCACCGCATATAAATAAGCGACCGCCACAACGAATAGCGCGGACGAAATGACGTTGACAAGCGTATATTTAATCGTTTCACGCAATTGAATTTTCGTGCCTCCAAGTACAAGCAACACGTAAGAAGACATGAGCATCACTTCAAAAAAGACGAACAAGTTAAACAAATCGCCTGTCGTAAATGCCCCGTTGACGCCAACGAGCAAAAATTGAAAAAACGAGTAGTAATAAAACGTTTCCCGTTTGTGCCCGATCGCATAAAACGAATAAATTAAACAAGCAAGTGCAATGATGCTCGTCGTCAACACAAGCAAAGCAGATAGCGAATCCGATACGAGCGTAATACCAAATGGGGCTGGCCAATTTCCGACGTTTAACGTCTGAATGCCGTTCGTATATACGCGATGAAGCAAGACGCTGCTTGCGACGATTAAGCTCGTCGTTGCAAGCGTCGAAACAGCGCGCTGCCAAAAGACGTGCTTCGGAAAGAAAATAAGAATAATGGCCGTCACAAGCGGAATGAGAATTGGCCAAAGCAGAAGGTTACTCATCTCCCTTCATCCCTTCCATATGATCTGTTCCAATTTCTTGATAAGAACGATACGCTAACACTAAGAAAAATGCCGTTACTCCAAAACTAATGACGATCGCTGTTAAAATGAGCGCTTGGGGAAGCGGATCAACGTATCGCGCTGCTTTTTCTCCTAAAAGCGGTGGGGCACCTACTTTTAGCCCGCCCATCGTCAACAGCAACAAATGAGCGCCATGGCTAAGCAACCCTGTGCCGATAATCATGCGAAGTAAACTTTTGCTGAGCAACAAATATGTCGCAGCGGTAAATAAGCAACCGATGACGACGATCATAAGCAGTTCCATTAGTCGCTCTCTCCTATCGTTTCAATAATAATCATCGTCACACCAACGACGACAAAATAAACACCTAAGTCAAACAACACAGCAGTATGAAGCGACGTATAGTCAAGCAATGGCAAATGGACGTATTCATACGCATGCGTTAAAAACGGGCGGTCGAGAAACATGCTGCTTATCCCCGTTCCGACCGCAAACAACAGTCCGATCGCAACAAGCCATTTGTAATTAATAGGAACCATTTTCCGAACGGTTTCAATGTCAAACGCTAAAAGCAACAAAACGATCGCTCCAGCCGTCATTAACCCCCCAATAAACCCGCCGCCGGGATAATAGTGACCCGCAAAAAACAACTGAACGGAAAATAACACGATGATCGGCGTGACAATCGCTGTTGTCGTTCGTAAAATGACATCGTTTCGTCTCATCGCTCTTCCTCCTTCGCGAGCCGCAATTTTACCATCGCATAAATGCCTAAGGCGGCAATCGCTAATACGCATATTTCAAACAACGTATCAAAGCCGCGGAAATCGACTAAAATGACATTGACCATATTTTTTCCAGCTGCCTTTTCATACGTATTGTCCACGTAATATTGCGAAATAGCATCGAAATATTTTCCAGCATACGCTAAAAAGGCAATGACGCTCATCGTCACCCCAACTGCAATCGAAATAACAGCGTTTCCTAAATTAAAACCGACGCTTTCTTGCTTTTGGCTAAACTTCGGCAAATGATAAAAGCAAAGCAAAAAGAGCGCGACGGAAATCGTTTCAATAACAAGTTGAGTCAAAGCTAAATCAGGGGCACGAAATAAAACGAAAAATAACGCGACCGCATAGCCAACTGCCCCTAATGAAACGATTGCTGTTAAACGTGATTTCGCGATAACCGTTGTGATCGTCGCTGCCACAATCGCTATCGCTAAAACGACTTCATACACGCGAACGTTCGCTAAACGGCTTAAATTGATGTTCCATTGCTCGCTTAAACCGATCGTAAACAAAAGCAAGACAACGAGCGATGTAAAAATATAGATTAAATACGTGCGCATCGAGCCTGTCATGATGCGCGATGTAAACGAACGGGCGCCTCTTTCCATCCAGACAAACGATTGGTCGTACAAAAAGTTCAGCGACATCCGCTCAGAAAAACGATAATATATTTTTTTCCATTTCGGAAACGTACGATATAACAGCAAACCAAACAATAATACGCCGATCGTCATAAACAATTCTGGTGTAAAGCCGTGCCAATGGGAAATATACACATCAAGCGCTTCATTTGGCGTAAACAATCCGTATAGCACCGCATATACGGCTGGGGCTAATACAGAGTCGGACAATACATTCGGCACAAATCCGATGAAAATAACGAGCAACGCTAACACGATTGGCGCGATAAGCATGCCAATTGGTGCTTCATGCGCTTCTTTTTTCAATAAATGCGGCTTATATTTCCCGAAAAACGTTCGACTAACTAAAAGCATGCTGTATAAAAACGTAAATATGCTTGCCACCCATGCGACAACAGGCAACACAACCGCCCAGCTAGCAACATCTTTCACCCGCAACATCGCAGTAAAAAACATTTCTTTACTTAAAAAGCCGTTAAACGGTGGCAAACCCGCCATCGACAGCGAACCAATTAGCGCGATCGTAAACGTTATCGGCATGATCGTCATTAAACCACCAAGGCGGCGAATGTCGCGCGTTCCTGTTTCATGATCGACAATCCCAACGACCATAAACAAACTTCCTTTAAACGTCGCATGATTAAATAAATGGAAAATAGCAGCTAACACCGCGACCATAAATACATTTTCGTCCATCCAATCATAATGAAACGATAGCCCTCCGATCCCTAACAACGACGTAATTAAACCGAGTTGGCTAACCGTTGAGTACGCTAAAATCGCTTTTAAATCTGTTTGTTTTGAGGCTAAAAACGAAGCCCAACATAGCGTCACAAGACCGACGAGCGCAATCGTCCAAACCCAAACAGATGAAACGGCGAAAATCGGCGTCAAACGAGCAATTAAATAAATACCTGCTTTCACCATCGTAGCAGAATGTAAATATGCGCTGACGGGCGTTGGCGCTTCCATCGCATCAGGCAACCAAATGTAAAACGGAAATTGCGCTGATTTCGTAAAAGCACCAAACAAAATAAGGAAAAGTGCGGGGATAAAAAGCGGATGTTCCGTTAATGGTGTATGCATAAGCTCACGAATGTTATACGTTCCACCTGCGATCGCAAGCGCCACAAATCCCCCGAGCATCAGCAGTCCACCAAACATCGTAATAAGCATTGATTTTTGTGCGCCATAGCGCGATCGATCGCGTGTATACCAATAGGCGATCAATAAAAACGATGAAATGGACGTCAACTCCCAAAATACATATAGCGCAATTAAGTGGTCGGAAAGCACAACGCCAAGCATCGCTCCCATAAATAAAAGCAAATAGACGTAAAAGTTTCCGAGTTGCTCTTTTCCTTTTTGTAAATAATAAATCGAATAAAGGACAACAAGCGAGCCGATACCTGTAATAAGTAGCGCAAATAATAAGCTTAATCCGTCAACGTATACGTCAAATGAAATGTCAAGCGACGGAATCCAATGCAATGTGGCGCTCACTGCTTCGTATTGACGCACGTTCTCCATATAAGATAGAAAGTAGACAAATAGCGCAATCGGCAACGGCAAAACAAACCATCCGACATGAAGCGAACGAATCAATTTGTACAAAAACGGAACGAGCAGCGCCAACAAAAATGGCGCAAACATCGCGATATGTAATGTCGGCATAACAATCAACCCCCTTCTGACATAGCCATCCTCTTTTTTATACGTGCTATATGTATAAAAAGTTTCACTTTTTTTCAAAATACATAGTAAAAATGAAGAAAGGAAGACACGTGATGGTTCTTTTTTTTATCATTGCCATGATGGTCGATCACTATGAAACAACAGTCAAAAAAATAGAGCCTTCCGTTTATGCCACCGTAAACGAAAAGCTCGATCAGCCGTTTCAACCGAGGCAATATATTCGGAAAATCGAAAAAGAGAAGGAGCAAACGAACTAACTTACAGTTCGCTCGCAAGTCCTTCTAATTCATCCGCCGATGCCGATACGTGTGTCATCGCTTCGTGAATTTCACTAACCGCTTGTACACATGCTTTCATTTCATCATCAATGCGCACGTTATATTGGCAAATTCGTTCAAGCGCTGACGCAAATTCATCAAAAAACGTATACACCGTTTCGATTCCGTTTGTACTTTCGGTCACTGAAAGCGACGCTTGTTCAAGCGATTGCGACATCGCTAAAATATGATGATGAATGTCACTTAACACGCGCGCAACATCTGCAACGGACTGTTTCGTTTGGGTGGCAAGCTTACGCACTTCATTGGCAACGACCGCAAACCCTTTGCCATGTTCTCCTGCTCGCGCCGCTTCAATGGATGCATTCAATGAAAGCATATTTGTTTGATCGGCAATCGATGTGACAAGGGACGCGATATGTTCAATTTCTTTCATCGCTTGTTGAAGCTTGTCCATATTCGTCTCAATTTGTTTCATTTTTTCGTTCATTTGTAACATGTTTTCGACTTGCATTTGCAACTGCTGCTTTCCTTGCGTCGATTTTTCTGCGCTCGCTATCGCTACCGTAGACGCTTCTTTTGCCGCTTGCGAAATACTTGTTGCTTGTTCGTTTAATGACGAAACGGAAGCGCTTACTTCATCAGACGCGTGACTTAACTGTTGCAACGATAATTTTACTTGTTCTTTCATTTGTTGTTTTAACGTCTCCATTTGTAGACGAAGCAATTCGTTTTCCCGTTCATATTGTTCAAGAACGAGTTGTTGTTCAACGTTTAACATTTTCGAAACCGTTTTCATTACTGCAATAACATGCGATTGTTGAGGCAATTGCTCTAGCATCACCGCTAAAATTTCCTCAAGTAAATGTTGAAACGAAGCGATATACCATTTCGGCTCTAAGCCGATGCGCACGTGCGCTTGGGCAACGCGACGTCTTTTTTCAATAAACGCTTCATCGATGTTGCCGCTAAACATTTCTTTCACGTGGATCGTTAACGTTTGTTTTAGCCGCTCAATCGTGCTATGTTGTTGAATGATGGAAAGCAGATGGCGTTCTTTTTGAAGCGCACCATAAAAGGCGTCAACGATGCGTGCAATGTTTGTTTCAATATATGGCTGAACATATCGTAAAATGGCGACATCTTTCGTCGTCATCCCGATGAGCGCAAGTTGCCGTTCAACTGTTCCTTCATGGAGGCGAATCGGCTCTTCTTTCATTTGTAAAATCGCTTCAAGCTGTAAATCGCGCTCCTCTTGTTTTCGTTTAAACAAAATAAACCCCCCTTTAACTCACATAACCAACTTGCTTACATGTTTATGTTAACAAAAGGAATGAAAAAAGAAAACACCCATTTAGTTGGGTGCTTTCCATTGTTCGCCTAACATGTGAATCGAGTCGATGACCGCATCTAGTTTGCCTTCGATCCGATGCAGTAAATAAAACGTCACCGCAATCGGAAAGCCGACATCGGAAAGAAGCGACAAATAGGCTTCCATCTTGCTCATTCCTTTCTTTTTTCAGTTGATATAAACAAGGTGCCCCGAAACATAGGGCACCCGAACATTTTACATAAACGTCCATTCTGTCACCGTTGTGTCAATGAGGCGCGCGCCTTTTTTCGTTATTAGATCGCCTCCACTCGATGGAAAGACGTTTGCCGCAATGATGACATCCATCACATTGGCAACTTGCGTTTGTGTAACATCGTCACGCGGTTCATCCACACTAAAACGAACAATCTTTCCTTGTTCATTGACAAACTGCAATTCAAGCGTTTTCATTCGTTATCCCTCCTTATTCACCTAATACATGCACATCGTTGCGATATACGTGAACGAGCGGGGCGCTTTGCAACGATGCAAGCGCTTGAGCGACAGAGACGAGCGAGCTTTCCGTTGCATTCGGTTTGACCGTATATGTCTTATTTTTATATAGCGGTTTGCCCGCTTCTGTTACGCCCACTTCAAACGTTAAGCGAAGTTGTGAACGTTGAAGCATATTTCTCCCCTCCTTTCACTTATAACTATCGCAACGATGACGGCGAAAGGTTAGGGACTACACCCATTTTTCTGCCCATTTTTGCACAGCTTCCATCACAATATGCAAATCCTTTCCTTTTTCCGTTAATTCATATTCAATGCGCACAGGCTTTTCAGGATATACGTGACGGACAACAATTTGTTCTTCTTCTAACTCCTTTAATCGTTCCGTTAACATTTTTTGACTAATTTCCGGAATGCTTTCTGCTAAATCTTTAAACCGAAGCGGTCCGCGAAATAACACGTGAATAATAAGTCCATTCCATCGCTTTCCAAGCAGTTGAAACGCCGCTTCAATTTTCGGACAGACGTGTGAATGTTCCATCTCTCATCACCCTATGCATGAAATTTGACAAACTTATTGTAACTAAATTAGTATATTTATTGTAACTAACAAAAAGTAAGTAATTTTGTTTTTGTACATTTAAGGAGGAAATATATATGATTTCAATCATTGAACAACGACAATCGGTTCGAAAATACGATCCGACTGCTTCGATTTCGAAAGAGCAATTAACAAAACTGTTGCAGTTAGCAGGGAAAGCGCCTTCCGCTTGGAATTTGCAACATTGGCATTTCGTCGTCATCTCTGGAAAAGAAGCGCAACGAAAACTGCTTCCGATTGCCTACAATCAACAACAAATCGTGGATGCATCTGCCGTTGTTGCGGTGCTTGGCGACTTAGAAGCGAATAAAAAAATAGATGCCGTATATGATCTGCTTGTCACACAAGGAAAAATGACAAAAGAAGTGAAAGAAACGCTCGCAAAACAAATTGAAGGAGCATATACAAACGCACAATATGCGCGCGATGCGGCATTCACAAATGCATCGTTAGCTGCGATGCAATTTATGCTTGCGGCAAAAGCGGAAGGGTTTGATACGTGCGCGATCGGCGGCTTTGATTCACAGGCATTCATAGACACTTTCAACATTCCAAGCCGATACGTCCCTGTCATGCTTATTACAATCGGTAAAGCGAGCGCTCCTGCTCACCCATCGTCTCGTTTACCAATTGACGAAATAACGACGTGGGTAGATTGATAAAACGACCCGTTTTAAGACGGGTCGTTTTTATAAAGTGGCAACGTGATATGCACCCGCGTTCCTTTGCCGACTTCGCTTTCAATTTGCATCGTGCCTTTATGTTCATGAACGATTTTCATGCTTGTCGTTAAGCCAAGTCCCATACCTTTTTCTTTTAATGTATAAAACGGTTCGCCAATACGTTTTAGCCGCTCTTGTTCAATGCCTTTTCCTGTATCTTTGATCGCGACATGAACAAAGTCATCTTCTTCCGTTGTTGAAATCGTAAGTCTTCCCCCTCTTCGCATCGCTTCTAATGCGTTTTTCACGACGTTGACAAACACTTGAATGAGCTCGTTTTTATCTCCATATACGACGGCAGATGTGCGCGACTCATATTTTAGTTGTACGTTTTGTAAAATCGCTTCGTACGTAAATAGCCCGATGACGTAGTCAAGTACGTCGTGTAAGGCAATCGGTTTATACGCTTTCATTTGCGGTTTCGCAAGCACGAGCAGCTGGCTGACGATTTGGTTGACGCGTTCAATTTCGTCTAACATAATTCGAACAAATCGTTCATCTACTTCTTTCGTTTCTTTCATCATTTGTAAAAATCCTTTAATCGACGTTAACGGATTGCGAATTTCGTGGGCAATACCTGCCGCTAATTCCCCGATCACCGATAGCTTTTCTTTTTTCAACAACAGCTGCTCGGCAATTTTTTGTTGTGTAATGTCGCGACCGATGACGACAAGCCCTTTTCGCTTTCCGTTTTCGTAAAATAGTGGCACTTTAATGACGTCAAACGTTTTCATTTCACCGTTTGGCATCGCAAACGATTCTTCTGCGCGCGTCACGGTTTTCGCTTGCCACGCCTCTTCATCGGAATCGATGCAATATAACAACGCTTCGCGAAAATGAGGGGTATATTCCGCCAGTTCGGCATCTGTTTTCCCTTTATAATCGACATGCTCAAGCCCGTATAGCTTTAAGCCAAATTCGTTTACTTTCAACCAGCGGCCTTGTCCATCTTTAAACGATACGAAATCAGGCATCGCATGAATGAGCGTCAACAGCTCTTGTTCGCTTTCTGCCATTTGTTTTAACTGGCGATGTTTCCTTAAAGCGATATACATAAATACGGCAGATAAAATGACAAAAAGCGAGCCTTTGAGCGTCTGAACGTACGGGGCGATATGCGGCGGAATAGGCAACTTTTCTACATATAAATCGGTTAATATAATCCAAACGATACTTACAATAACATAAGCAAAAACGGCGTATTTCATCTGACAACGGAACCTTTCTTCATTTACATTTCTCTCATCCATTGGGCCAGCTTCATCGCAAGTGGCCGCACATATTGTTCGTCTAATACGTTCGCAAGCGATCGTTGTAGACGCGATTCGATATGAGCAAAATCGTCATAAGTGGCATGCATCGACCACTCTAAATAAGGAATGGCGACAACGATATATTGTTCTTTTTTATTTTCATAAATGTATACGTTTTGTTGAGTAGAATCTTGTTGAATGGATGTTTTTCTTATTTTCATCTTGCTCATGCCTTTCCATTTTTTATTATCATAACACAAAAAATTCCCATTGTTCAAAGCATTTTTTTTCGCAAATACGCTATTTCCTGCCCTTTTTTCGCCTCATTTTCTGCATTTCCTTAAGGGAAATGGTATATATGCGAGACGTAAATGGGCGATTTTTCTCCGTTTTGTCTTTCGCATCATACAAGCGTTTTTGTTAGGCTAAATGTACCGCGGAATTATCGAAGGCGCGCCTTCGGGAAAGGGATATATATGTCTTTTGAAAAAATTGTTGACGAATATCGCCCGCTCATTTTTTATATGATTCGCAAGTTGCATATTCGCCGCCATGTCGATGAGTATGTGCAAATCGGTTTGATCGCGCTTTGGGAAGCGTACGAACGATATGATGAAGCAAAGGGCTCGTTTTATTCGTTCGCTTTTAAAATGATTCGTTGGCGCATCGTATCACAGCTTCGGAAAGAGACGAAAAACATATATGTTCCGTTGCCAGATGAATATGTGTTAAAAGAAGATGTCGATTTTTTTGCCGACATCGTATGGAAAGATGTACTGCAATGTTTAACACCACGCGAGCAAATATGGTTCATTCGTCATGTGATGGAAGGAAAAACGTTCAAACAAATTGCCGCTGAAGAAGGCGTCACCGTCAATGCCGTCAAACAATGGCGCATGTCGGCGGTAAAAAAATTAAAACGATACGTTAACTGCGCGGTCGATCCATGTAGTAATACATGACGTCTCCACCGCGCTGGGCAACGCCGCGAAAATGTTTAAAATCTTCCTGTTGGACGAGCACATGACGAAACGTTAAAAAATGTTCTTTTTTCACAAGCACATGCGGAATGTCTTTTGCACGCAATTGTTGTAAAAGTTGCTTTGCTTCTTGTTCAGTCATCGTCATCCCTCCCTCTTTGTTTTAACGCGCTTACAGATACATGTCAATACGATGTGCAAATGCCTAATTTTGTTATATCGACACACGTCTATAAAAAATGAACATACAATGTTGGTGGATTCTAAATGAAAGAAAGGAAGATGAACGATGAATGATTGGAATATGTATGAAGATTTTCGAATGGATCAACAAATGATGCCACAACAAACGCAACCAATGCCACAGATGATGCCGATGCCACAAATGATGCCGATGCCACAAATGATGCCGGGCGATTGCGGCTGTGGCATGCCGATAGGACCGATGTGGCCGATGGGACAAATAATGCCACAACAAATGTCGTTCCCACAAATGCCACAACAAATGCCGCAGATGATGCCGGGCGGTTGCGGGGCGCCGATGTGGCCGGGAATGCCAATGCCGTATTGGCCACAGCGCTAAAAATAGTTGAAAATGCCCTTTACGAACGAGGAAAAATCATGCAAAATAAAAAAAAGGTTTAAAAATTCAAAAGTAAAGGGGATTTTCAATGAAAAAAGCGCAAATTGGCGACGTCATTGAATTTAAAAATGGGCTGCGGGGAATTGTTGAAAAAGTAAATGAAAATTCCGTTATTGTCGATTTAACGTACATGGAAAACTACAAAGAACTCGACTTGCAAGAACGGACGGTTGTTAACCATAAAAACTATAAAATTGTTGAATAACGAAAAGAGGGCTGCTTATTGTTGATGAGACAGCCCTCTTTGTTGTTTACATTCCCCTTTCATTTCGTTGCATTCGTAAACGTATACGCCTTGCTTTTCTGACAGTGCTGCGCGATACATCGCTTCTGCCACTTGTTTTGCCGCAATCGGTTTATATTTTTCCCATTTGCCAACGAACGCAAATGAAATACCGTGACAAAGCCATTCTGCTGTTTTTTCACCGAGTCGAAACTCTTGTCGCTCCCCTGTTAATAAAGACGGACGGAAAATGTGGAGCGAACGAATCGTAAGCCGCTGCAACGCCTCCTCCGTTTCTCCTTTCACGCGATTGTAAAAAAACATCGAGTGCGGATGAGCGCCAATGGCAGAAACGAATAAGAACGTTTTAACATGGCATTTTTCCGCTAATTTCGCAGCACGCAACGTATATTCATAATCGACTTTAATAAATTGTTGTTTTGTTTTTGCTTTTTTCATCGTCGTCCCTAGACAGCTAAATACATCGTCGACATGGAAATATTGTTCATATTGTTCGATGTGGTCAAAATCGACGACGACTTGTTGTAATTTTGCATGATTGCACGCTATTGGCTTTCGAACAAATATAGTAACCCGTTCATAATGCTCTGAACGAAGCAACCGCTGGAGAAGCTCGCCTCCGACTAATCCGCTTGCTCCGATCACAAGAGCAGTTCTCTGTCTCAAATGAAGACCCCCCAGACAAAAAAAGGTTCGTAACAATTTGTCATTATATACCCGTTTACAAAAAAAAACTAGGTGTGTTTTGTGAATTTTTTAAGGCTGGCTTATAAGCCAGCCTTACTACCGATTATCCACTTTTTCTGGATATAAGTCGTGGTTTAATAAGCGATATTCCGCCATTTGTTCATATTTCGTTCCTGGTCGTCCCCAGTTACAATACGGGTCGATCGAAATGCCGCCGCGCGGTGTAAATTTGCCCCATACTTCAATGTAACGTGGCTCCATGACGCGAATTAAATCGTTCATAATAATATTGACGCAATCTTCATGGAAATCACCATGATTGCGGAAGCTAAATAAATATAATTTCAACGACTTGCTTTCAACACATTTTTTATCAGGAATGTAACTAATGTAAATTGTGGCAAAATCTGGTTGGTTTGTTTTAGGGCATAGGCTCGTGAACTCCGGACAGTTAAATTTGACGAAATAGTCGCGATCTGGATGTTTGTTGTCAAACACTTCAAGAATGTCTGGGCTGTATTCGAATACATATTTCGTTCCTTGGTTGCCAAGGAGCGTCACTCCTTGTAGTTCCTCATCTTTTCTCATGATGATATTTCCCTCCTTTATACTTATACGCCGCGGCGATTGCCCCATAATAATGTGTGCAGTTGCGGCAATACGCGGACGTCGTTCATTTCTTTAGACTGTACTACTTTGTCGACGAGCCACTCAAGCTTTTGCAATAGTTTGAGTCGAAGCGCAACGTCATCCGTCTCATGTATGTCATCGTTCCCAACTTGCACGTAAAATGGAACGGTCGGATAGCGTTGATGTACATGTTTGGCATAAGCAAAATCAGCATCGTCAAACACAACAACTTTTAAGCTTACATGTCCGCGATGCGCCGCTAATCGATTCATGATCATATCAAGCGTCGCAAAGTTTGTTTCCATGTTTGAGCTTGGCGGCTTTGGTGAAACCGTTAAATCGTCGATGTCATAAAACCAATCTTGCCATACGCTCCCTTGCGTTTCTAAACCGATGCGTATGTGATGTCCTTTTAATAATGAAATAAGTGCACGAAGTCCTTTGAGTAACGCAGGGTTGCCCCCGGAAATGGTCACATGATTGAAACGGTCGCCGCCGAGCTGTTTCATCTGTTGCCAAATGGCTGCAGCGGTCATTTGTTTGATTTCATGTTTAGCTGAGCCGTCCCACGTAAACGATGAGTCGCACCAACGACAACGATAGTCGCATCCTGCTGTGCGCACAAACATCGTTTTTTGCCCGATAACCATTCCTTCTCCTTGAATCGTCGGGCCAAAAATTTCAATAACCGGAATGCACTCCATTATTGTTTCCCTGCTTTCGGACGATATACGACGTAGCTCGTCGGGGACTCTCGTACAAACACTTGGACGCACGTTGGTTTGTTTGGTAACGTATTTAAATGTTCTTGCACGATCTCAGCAATTTTTCGCGCTACTACTTCTGTCGTCGGAAAATGTTCTGCCTCTATATCGCTAAATACATCTTTATGATCGTTCATAACTGTATGATCAAAACGGTTGTGCACAAGTTTTTTCAACTGTTGAAAGTTAATTAAAAAACCGGAATCATCCAGTTCATCACCCGCAACCGTAATGTTTATAAAATACGTATGTCCGTGCATGTTCGCACATTGCCCTGCGGCTTCGTGCGGAATAAAGTGCGCCGCCGCAATTTGCATATCTTTATTTAACTCATAGCGAAACGGGTGAATGACTTGCGGATAAATTTGTTGGATCATTGCACATCTGCTCCTTTCTTTTCATTCATATATTGGTCGAGACCGCGTTTGCGTAACACACATGCCGGGCATTCACCGCAACCGTCTGCGATGATACCGTTGTAGCACGTGAGCGTCTTGTGGCGCACAAACTCTAGCGCACCCAACTCATCCGCAAGCTTCCACGTTTCTGCTTTATTTAACCACATAAGCGGCGTATGAATGACGAATTCGTAATCCATCGCTAAGTTCAGCGTCACGTTTAACGATTTTATAAATACGTCGCGACAGTCTGGATAGCCGCTAAAGTCCGTTTCGCACACCCCTGTCACAAGATGGCGTGCCCCTTTTTGTTTCGCCAACACCGCCGCAAACGATAAAAACAATAAATTGCGTCCATCGACAAACGTGGATGGCAATTGTCCTTCTTTTTGTTCAATGACCATGTTGCTTCTTGTGAGCGCATTTGGCGCGAGCTGGTTTAGTAGCGACATATCAAGCACCGTATGCGGTACGTCAAGCTCTTTAGCGATCGATGCGGCGACGTCAATTTCAAGCCGATGGCGTTGGTTGTAATCGAACGTCACTGCTTCGACTTCATGAAAATGTTTTTTCGCCCAAAATAAACACGTTGTACTATCTTGTCCGCCGCTAAAAACAACAACTGCTTTTTTCATCTTTCGCTCTCCTCGTATAGTATGTTTAGAAAGATTTTTAAATCGAATTTCCAGTTGGATAT
>NZ_JBTZSY010000020.1:0-45021 GCF_054815885.1 Anoxybacillus sp. TBDG-1 | reverse complement strand
ATATAGAGTTTTATGGATTTTCACAAAAATATTTTAACAGTTACTAACCTCCTTTTTTGTGAGAAATTAGAAAGGGAAACAGCTGTGTGGGCATGTCGAGTGTTTAGGAGAGGCTTTGTTTCGTTTAGTGGTAAAGATGAAGAGCGTTCCCCGACATCTATTATACATGATGAGAATGAAGAGAGGAACACGAAAACGTATGCTCTTTCTTTTCATTTCCTCGATGGATGATGTATTGTATAAGAAGATACGAACATGGAGTGATGGACATATGTTGTGGAAAGAGGCGAAACAATTTATTACGTTATGCTATCAAGAACTAGGAAAAAGCAATAATGACATACATGAACGTTTACAACAAATCAAGCGAGAGATTGAACAAACGGGAACGTATGAACATACGTATGAAGAGCTTGAACATGGAGCGCGCATGGCATGGCGCAACAGCAATCGTTGCATCGGACGTTTATTTTGGCAAACGCTTCATGTGTTCGATGCCCGTAAGATGGAGCGGGAAGAAGATATTGCTGAGCGACTGTTTGATCACATTGAATTTGCGACAAACGGTGGGAAAATTCGTCCGACTATTACTATTTTTCGTCCTAAATGTGTTCGCATTTGGAATCATCAGTTAATTCGTTATGCCGGTTATGAAACAGAGCATGGAGTCATTGGAGACTCATCATCCATCTCGTTTACGAAAGCGTGTGAACAGTTAGGGTGGAGAGGGGAACGGACGCATTTTGACATTTTACCTCTCGTCATCCAAGTAGATGGTCGCGAGCCGAAGTTGTTTCCAATTCCGAAACATATTGTATTAGAAGTGCCGATTGAACATCCAACGTTTTCATGGTTTCGTGATTTACAGTTAAAATGGTATGCGGTGCCGATTATTTCAGATATGTACTTAGAAATCGGAGGCATACGTTATACAGCAGCTCCGTTTAACGGCTGGTACATGGGAACAGAAATTGGTGCGCGCAATTTTGCCGATGATTACCGTTATAACATGCTTCCGAAAATTGCGTCATGCATGGGTCTTGATACATCGAGAAATAGCACGCTATGGAAAGATCAAGCGCTTGTTGAATTAAATGTAGCTGTTTTACATTCGTATAAAAAAGCAGGGGTTAGCATCGTTGATCACCATACGGCAGCTCAACAGTTTAATCGGTTCGAACAGCAAGAACAAGAAGCGGGAAGGAAAGTAACAGGCAGTTGGACGTGGCTCATTCCTCCACTTTCTCCTGCAACGACGCACGTTTTTCACCAATATTATGATAATACAATAGTTAAACCAAATTATTTTTACCAACAACGTCTGTATGAATGACACCGCTATTAACGCGGTGTTTTTATATGAATATATTCCTAATTTTCAGAATAATATTTACTACTTCCTTATTTTTTTGATATAGTTATAGAAAAAAGGAGAAGGAGGAGGCTCGAGTGGATTTTATTGAGCAGCTTAAAATCGAAGAAATGAGAAAGAAAAATTTTTTCTTGTTTCTGATTTACACATTTAGTGCAGTAACAGGTGTGATCGGTCTCATTTTCATCGGGGAGAAAATGGAGAAAATTTTTATTTATGGTGGAAGTCTTGCGCTAAATGTGCTTGTTTATACCGTGTTAAGAAAGATGAAAAAGTACGAGCATATCTACCCATATTTTATTATTTTTATATTATTTTCTGCGACATTAGCCAGTTTATTTACGACAGGGGGAAGTTTAGGAACGATTGCGCTCGCTTTTTGTTTAGTTGTATTATCCGTATTGCATTTAAATCGTACGTTGTTTATAACAGGACTTTTGCTTGGAATTATCATTTTAGTTGTCGGTGCGCTTGTTCCTTCTTCTTTTCAGCAAGTGTTTCAAAAAACAGGACATACCGTTTTTATTGTTTATGTGATGATAGGTATCGCGCTTTCTGTTTTGTTGCATTTAAGTCGTAAGCAGTTTCATCAGCTTGTTGAGCATGTTGGACAGACACATGAAGAAAAAGAAAAGCAAAGTGCAAGAAGGTATGAGCTTGAACAACAATTAAGACACATTATTGAAAATGTGGAACATATTCATCAAAAGGTGCTTCAAAATGTGCAAGCACAAGAAGAAATGAAAGAAGCGATTCGCCAAGCTGCGGTGGCAGGTCAAGCACAAAGCGAACAAGTTATTGATATTCATGATGAGGTAGCGGAAGCGAAAGCGATGAGTGAGCAGATTTACGAGACTTCTAAACAATTAAAAGAGCACTCATCGCAATCAAGCGAAATGGCACAGGCGGGTATACAGAAAATGCATCTTTTATTAACACATACAGAAAAATTTCACGAGGCGATTCATGCGACGAGAACGACATTACATGCGTTAACAAGTAAAATTGCCAATACAAATGAGTTAACGAAACAAATTAACCAAATTACAAACCAGACGAATTTATTGGCTTTAAATGCGACGATTGAGGCAGCGAGAGCAGGGGAGTATGGAAAAGGATTTGCGGTTGTTGCTGAAGAAATTCGAAAGCTCGCTGTGTTAACGGAAGAAACGACGCAACACATCGTTCGTAATTTAGCGGAAGTCAATGAAAGCAACAATGAATTGTTAGAGAGAATGAATGAAACGAGTGAACAATTGACGAAAAATGAAACGTTGACAGATGAAGTGAATGTGTATTTTGAAAAATTGTATCAGTCGTTAAACCATTTGCAAGAACAATTATCTTACTTTTTTATTATTAGCGAAAAGCTAGAGAAACAAGGAGAAAAAATGAATCGTTCCATCAGTGATTTTTCTGTCTTTATTCAGCAGTCGAGCGCATCGCTTGAAGAAGTAAGTGCGACGGTTGAACATTTAAAAGATGCAAATGAAAAAATGGCGGCATATGTAACAGAAACTGCCCACCGTGCCGCAATGATTCAACAACAAATGATATGATATGAAAGGAAAAGCACCCAATGTTTAGAGGTAAAAAATTGGGGGTGCTTTTCCTTTTTTATTATAATATTTATGTTTATGCTAATCGTTCTCTCGTTTCGAGAAAATCGTCCCACATTGTAAGGAACAAGTCGATCAATTTCGGATCGAATTGTTTTCCGCGACCATCAAGTAAAATTTCTTTTACTTTCTCTGGTGGGAACGCGTCCTTGTAAATGCGTTTGGACAACAACGCATCGAACACATCAACAATGGCGACAATTCGTCCTTCTAGCGGAATTTCCTCTCCTTTTAATCCGTTTGGATATCCTTGTCCATTCCACCATTCATGATGGGTTTGAGCGATGTTCGCTGCCATTTGAATGACTGGTAAATCGAGGTTGGCTAAAATTTGATGACCGATGAGCACGTGCGTCTTCATCGATTCCCATTCTTCTTTCGTTAGTTTCCCTGGTTTGTTTAAGATGTAATCAGGAATACCTACTTTTCCAATGTCATGAAACTTAGCGGCAACTTGAATGTTCGTAACAAATTGTTCATCACATCCAGCCAACCGAGCAAGCATGCTTGAAAGAATGCCAATACGATGCACGTGATTTTTCGTATCGTCATCGCGATATTCAGCAAGCTGAAGCAATCGTTCTAGCGTATCAAACATGACTTTTGCTTCTTTCGTAACGTCTTGAATGATGAGAAGGGCACGCGACAGCTCAAAAATTTTGTTTTGTGGCAAAAGCCGAACTTTATAATAGTGTGGTCTGTTTTCATTTTCAAATGTCACAAGTACTGGCTCCGTTTTTTCTTCTAATGCTGGACAGCTTGAGCAAGGTACGGTACGTTGGTGAAAAAGCTCATAACATCGTCGACCGATTGGATGTTCTTCCTTTATGCCCATTGTGTGCAATAATCGTTTTGTTTTTTCATCGATCCATGTAATACGACCAAAGTCAATCGTACTAATTTCATAAGCATAAATATCAAGAAAGTCGAAATCACGCAAAAATAAGTATGGTCGAGTAATTTCTTGCATAATCGCAAGCGTAAATTTAGAAAACCGTTCGAACGAGTGAATATATTGCACAACATACGGATCATGCAAATATTCTTTTGTTAAAAACACTTGTTTTACCGCTTCGTAAATAGATTCTGTCGTAATATGAAAAAAACTTTCGTGATATTTTTGATCAATAATTAGTCGACTCCAGTCGCGAATAATGCGAAAGTACGCCTCCATCTCATAATAAATTTTTTCTTGAAAAAATTGTAGTAAAAAGTTTTTGACGTAATTGAAAAACTTTTCGCTTTCAAAAGAGCTGTACGAGTAATCTTCCCGAAACCGTTGGGAAAACGATTGGCGAAACGCATCCATAATTGCATCTACACGAAACGAAATATAGCCGCTAAATTGATCAAGATGTTGCAAATCTTGTTCTGTAAATCCGTTTACTTGTTGTAGTTTATACAACTCGTAACGAAGCGGATGTGCTGCTTTTTCAATTTCAGCCATTTCATATGCTTCAAGAGTAAGCTGCATATCAAATGAAAACAACGCATGAATAGCTAATAAAATGTTGATCGCCTCATTCGGTAAAACAGGGGACACATGTTTATAAATAATGTCGACGTATTTCGTATACGTAGCCAAATACCATTTCAAATCAAGTCCAATTTTAGAATGTACTTTGCCGATATTGTACCGCTTTTGAATATACTCGTCATCAATGACCCCGGCAAAACATTCATTCAAATATGTGATTTGTGTTTTTTTCAACCGTCTTAATGTCGAATGTTCTTCAATTAATTTGCGTAAAGAAGGGATAGATAATATCTCTTTATATAAATCTTCTACAATTCCTTTGACTAACGGTTGTAATACATCGCGATGATTATAAATAGATTGTAGCTTTTCTTCTGTTACCCCCGTGTAACTTAGCTGTTGTAGTCGCTTTTGGTCTGTTACGCGTATATGTTTCATCCCCCAAGTACTCCCCTTATCGTATATGAGCTGTTTGTAACTGTTTTACCACTTGTTCAAACGGAACAGGTGGGCTAAAGAAATAGCCTTGCATTTTGTCGCAATGAGTCGATTGTAAAAACGACACGTGTCGATCTGTTTCTACTCCTTCAGCGACGATATGCAAATGCAAACGATGGGCAAGTGCGATAATCGCTTCTGTTAATTTTGCGGTATATTCGTTTGTGGTGACTTCGAAAATAAACGACTTGTCAATTTTGAGCGTATCGACAGAAATATGGCGCAAATAACCGATTGATGAATAGCCGCTTCCGAAATCGTCAATTGCGATGCGAATGCCCATTTGTTTTAATGCACGAATTGTTTCAATGACCTGTTTTTCATCGCTTAAAGCGATATTTTCTGTAATTTCTAGTTCAATATAGTGCGGCTGTAAACATGTTTGTTCTAATAATTGTTGTACAAAAGAAAGAAACTGCTCGTTTTTTAACTGACGAAGCGATAAGTTAATGCTCACATATATGTGGGACGTGCCTTGTTCATGCAGCCGTTTTAAATCTAATACAGCGGTTCGGAAAATATATTCTCCAAGCGGAATAATAAAACCGTCTTCCTCAGCAATGCTAATAAATTCATGTGGTGGAATAAACCCGAGCTCCTCATCTTTCCAGCGGGCGAGCGCTTCTATGCCAACGAGCCGATTTTGTTTCATATCGATAATTGGTTGGTAATATACAGAAATAGCACGTTGCCCTAACGCAGCGTGTAGTCGTTGACGAATGAGCGATTTTCGCATCCGTTCTTTTTCAAACGTTGGATCGTACATCGCCCATTGATTTTTCCCTTTTTTCTTTGCTTCATACATCGCCATATCCGCATGTTGAATCAATGTCATTTCATCTTCCCCATCTGTTGGATATATGCTTATGCCGAGACTTGTTGTAATAAACAACTCTTTTTGACGAATAAAAAAAGGTTCACCTAGTATATGGATCATTTGTTGTGCCACTTGCTCAAACGAAGGAACATCAGCAACAATAACTGCAAATTCATCGCCTCCAAGCCGGGCGACAAAATGGTCGTGTAAATGAGTTAAACGTTTAGCGACAGATTGTAATAAAAGATCACCGGCCGCATGTCCGAGTGAATCATTAATGTTTTTAAAGTTATCTAAGTCAAGAAAAAAAAGCGCCACCGTTTCGTTTTTTTGTTTCGCTATTTCGAGTCGCTCACGAAGCGTATCAATAAAATAGCGTCGGTTTGGTAAATTTGTTAGTTCATCGAATAACGCTTGTTTTCTCAGCCGTTCTTGACTTTTAGCGAGCGCTTGTTCAGCGCGCTCTCTTGCCAAGAACGGTTCTTTAAATGATGCTAAGTATAAACCGTGTAAAAAGTAAGAAAAGCCGATTACTTTATATACGTGTCCGAATATGTTTAACACATCATAAACGTTACGGTATAACGTAAAAATAAGCTCGCTTAAAAATAAAAAGATGAAACCAGCAATGACATCAAGCGTTGGTGCTAATCGTTTTTCTTTATAGTGGCGGATGAGTAAAACGATTGTTATCATGTTTAATATTGTGATGATATACTCGACTCCATTTTTAAAGGAAGTTGTCCCTACTCCTTCAATTACAAGTGGAGGAAGAGTGTCGGCAATATGCACGATACTTACCGATACAAGTCCAACATATAACAAAGGAGCGATGAAACCGAGCAGCTTCTCTTTTTCTTGAATCGGTCCGTCAGGAAGCAAAAAAGCGAGCAATAAAAATACTGCTTGCGTCATGCGGGCAGCTAGCCAAAAAGAAGTTGCTAGTTGAACGGAACTGTCAGCAATGATAATGCCCGGCATTTGTTTATATGTAAGCGTATGCAATAAGTCGAGAAAAGCAACGGCTAAAAATGTTGTCGCAATACGTAAACGACGGCGTGACAATGCTTGTGGAAATGAAATCCATCCTTGAAACGCGATGGCCATGGCGACTGTAATGCTAAAAAACTCAAGTAATGTATGAAGTGATAAAAAGTGGTTTCGTTCAAATGTTAGTAATAGCGACGAGCGAAACAGTAAGATGGTTAAAAAACATATAACGGCAAGAATACTGATCGTCATCGTTCGCTTTTCTTTTTTTGTCATCGATGTTATGTCCCTCCATCATCCCCATGTTACATACATTATATATCGGAAAAATGGAAGAGGAAATGAAAAAATAATGAAAAAAAAAGCAGGGGATGTCCCCTGCTTTTTGTCGAGAGCAAGCACTTCGCGTCGAAAAAGACGTTCGGCATGAAGTGCTTGCCTTCGCTTTATAAACGTTTCGCTCCAACAAAACGTTGTTTCCAATAAGTTTGATGAATAGAGTCTATTTTGACTCCTTTTGATGATGTCGCATGAATCATACGACCATTGCCAATATAAATGGCAACATGGGAGATCCCTTTATGTTTCGATGTTTTGAAGAATAGTAAATCTCCCGGTGCTAGTTGGTTGAGAGAGATAGACTTTCCGAATCCATACATCGCACTAGAAGAGTGCGGGAGTGAAACACCTACTTTTTTATATGTATAGCTAACAAAACCAGAGCAATCGAATCCTTTTGGTGTTGTTCCTCCTGCACGGTACGGTGTACCAATCACTTTATGCGCTTCAGCGATGAGCGTATTGGCTGAGAACGCAGCTTCTGTTTTGAAAGGGGTTGCAAAAAAGGTGAAACATAGCAACATAAAGAGAGCGGTAGTGGCTAGAGCTTTTTTCATTTTTTGAACCTCCAAAAGACTTGTACCGTTGACGAAAACATTATAGCAAAAAAGATGTCGAAAAATTGTTACATAGCCATTAAATTATGTTACAAATACATTACAACGGTCGGTTTTTGTAAAAATAAAGAGAGAATTTAACATATATGTCGGAACAGAAAAGTTGAATGTAGACGAGCTTCACGATAAGATAAGGGAGAAGTACGTTGAAAAGGGAGAACTCAAATGGGTGATTGGATCATTTCATCAGAAGCGCTACTTGCTTTGTTAAAAATTATTGCTATTGACATTATTCTTTCTGGAGATAACGCGATTGTGATTGCGATGGCTACACGTCGATTACCGGAAAAACAACGCAATCGCGCTATTATATTCGGTACGGCTGGGGCGGTCATTTTGCGTGTTTTGTTTGCTGCGGTGGTTGTCTTTTTATTGCAAATCCCATTTGTTCATTTTTTTGGGGGGTTATTGCTCCTTTGGATCGCCTATAAAGTGTTGGTCAATGAGGAGGAAGAAGCGAACATACAAGCTGCCGATCGTTTATGGAAGGCAATCTGGACAATTATCATAGCCGATGCTGTCATGAGTTTAGATAACGTCGTGGCAATTGCCGGAGCATCAGGGGGGCATATCGGCATGATCGCTTTCGGCGTTGCAATCAGTATTCCGATTATGATTTTTGGGTCGAAGGCGATTGTGTTGGCGATGGAGAAGTATAAATGGATTCCTTATGTTGGATCAGGTATTTTAGCGTGGACAGCGGGGGAGATGTTATTAAAGGATGAACAAATAAAAAAATGGATGACTTTTTCCAAAGATTCACAATCACTCGTATTCCTTATTGTTGTGACAGCTTCTATTTTACTAGCGGGATATGTAAAAAATAAAAAAATAGATAAACAAAAAATTGCATAAAAATTTTATGAACATATGTATAAAACAAAAAAGAACGGTCATAATGAATAATGCTAAGTGTATTCCCCCGATCCCCCTGTGAATATACTTGAAAGGGCTATCTCCGTAGCGAGATAGCCCGATTTTTTTAAATAAACAAGTTTAATCCTGCTTCTTCTGCATCACCTAAATATGTGGCGACACCGCCCACTTCGATTCCATCGATTAATTCCTCTTTTTTAATGCCCATAATGTCCATTGACATCGAGCAGGCGACAAGTTTAACTCCTGCAGCCATGGCATTTTTCATTAATGTTTCAATGTCATCTACATGTTTCTTTTCCATGACGTATTGAATCATTTTTGATCCCATGCCTGCCATGTTCATTTTTGATAACGGGAGGTCATGGACACCTTTTGGCATCATCATGCCGAACATTTTCTCAAGCATATCTTTTTGTACAGGAGGTGCATCTTTTTTTCGTAAAATATTGAGCCCCCAGAATGTAAAGAACATCGTTACTTTTTTACCCATTGCAGCAGCCCCTGATGCGATAATAAATGATGCGATCGCTTTATCTAAATCCCCGCTAAACACAACGAGCGTTGCACCGTCTTTTTTCGGTTCTTTTACAGTCGGTGTTTGTGTTCCTTTTTGAATGTAGGCAATAAACATTTTATTTTCAAAAGTCGTTTTTAACAGCGTATTACCTGTTTTTTTGCACCATGATTGAATATCGCGCGCAAAGCCTGGATCCGTCGCTTTCACTTCTAGTACATCTCCGTCTTTTAGCTGTTCCATCGTTTGATATACTTTCATAATTGGTCCAGGGCATTGGAGTCCGCATGCATCTAATGTTGTTGTTGCTCGAACATTCATCGTATCGACACGCTCCACTTGTTTTTCTTCTTTCTCTGTTTGATGTTGTTCATATTCGTTGTAAACAGCAGCGTATGTTTTATATCCGCCATCTAAGTTTTTCACGCGGAAGCCATGTTGAGTTAATATGCGTGCTGCTAAATAACCGCGTAATCCCACTTGGCAATAAACGTAGACCGTTTCATCTTTAGGCAACTCATGAAGTCGTTTGCGTAATTGTCCGAGCGGAATGTTGATTGAGCCCGAAATAAATCCCATGTCGCGTTCCATTTCTTCACGAACGTCAACGAGACATGCTCCGCTTTTCACTAATGCATTGACTTCATGCCATTGAATCGTTTCAACCATATCTTCAATGATGTTTGTTGCGACATAACCAGCCATATTTACTGGGTCTTTAGCAGATGAATATGGCGGTGCGTACGCTAATTCTAAATCTGGTAAGTCAAATACAGTCATTCCGCCTTTGATTGCTGTCGCAATGACGTCAATTCGTTTATCGACACCGTCATAACCAACTGCTTGTGCTCCGAATATGCGACCTGTTTGTCGATCAAATAATAGTTTTAGCGCAATCGGAAATGCACCGGGATAATAGCTTGCATGTGAATTTGGATGAATGTGCAACGCTTCATATTGTATGCCGAGACGTTGTAACGTTTTTTCATTGTTTCCTGTTGCCGCTACCGTCATGTCAAATACTTTCGCGATCGCTGTGCCGAGCGTTCCTTTGTAGCGTACGTTTCGACCGTTAATATGATCCGCAACAATTCGTCCTTGCCGATTTGCTGGCCATGCGAGCGGAATGTGAGTCGGTTTGCCGTTAACATAGTCCATCACTTCGATCGCATCGCCAATGGCATAAATCGATGGATCAGATGTTTGTAAATATTCATTGACTTGAATGCCTCCACGTTCCCCAATAGCTAGTCCTGCTTGTTTAGCTAGTTCATTTTCTGACTTTACGCCAATCGCTAAGACGATCATGTCCGTTTCGATCGTTGTTCCACTTTGCAAGCGAACGATTTTTCCTTGCTTTTGAAATGCCGCGACACCATCTTCTAAAATGAGACGTACGCCTTTATCTCTTATATGTTGATGAAGAATTGCCGCCATTTCGTAGTCGACAGGCGCCATAATTTGTTTCGCCATTTCAACAAGCGTCACGTCTATGCCGCGTTCCCATAAGTTTTCGGACATTTCCACACCGATAAACCCACCACCGATGACGACCGCTTTTTTCGGTTTCTTTTCATCTACATATGCTTTGATCCGATCTGTATCTGGAATGTTGCGCAATGTAAATAAATCGTTCGCTTCTTCAATACCTGGGATGTTTGGTTTTATTGGGCTTGCCCCTGGCGATAAAACGAGATAATCATAGTTTTCTTCATACGTTTTTTCGGTTGGCAAATGTTTTACAGTTACCGTTTTACGTTCACGGTTAATGGCAATGACTTCGCTTTGAATACGAATGTCAAGATTAAATTTTTCTGCCATTCCTTCAACCGTTTGTACAAGCAAAGCATCACGCTCTACAATTGCACCGCCGATATAATATGGAAGACCACAGTTTGCAAATGAAATATATTCTCCACGTTCAAACATTACGATTTCTGCTTGTTCATCTAAACGACGTAAGCGGGCAGCTGTCGTTGCGCCACCAGCTACGCCACCAACAATGACAATTTTTTTGCTCATATTGATCAACCTCCTTGTAATGTGAATTGTATCACAATAAAAATTATAGACAAAGGGGTATATGTATATGTTTATGAAAAATATGTGAAAGTTTTCACGTTATAGCATGATTGTATGTTCACTAAAGACGCTTGTATAATTTTGTTGAAGAAAAAACTTGCACAAGGGTGGGGAAAGCATGCATCCAAGTGTAACGTTTTTAAACTTCGATAACACGTATACGTGGCAACGAAATCTTCTCCGTTTTCCTCATGAATGGATCGATATGTATGACATCGAAGGAACAAATTTATATTGTGATGACCATGCGATGCAGGAAATTGAAAAAAGACTTGCACGTCGCCATACGAGAGGGATGACGTTGATCGGAAGTGGCAACTATCATTATGTTTCATACGTATTGCTTAAGCAATTTCATGAGCCGTTTACACTCGTATTGTTTGATCATCATACCGACATGAATGAACAAACGCTGTTTCCGCTTCTGTCATGTGGCTCATGGGTATCGTATGCTCAAAAAAACGTTCCGACATTAAAACACGTTGTCATTATCGGTTCAACAAATTCATACGTATCTTCACATGTCACGACTTTTCCAAAAAATGATATGATGTATGCGCCAATGACAATTGTGCGCGCCATTCCAACAAAACATGTATACATTAGCATAGATAAAGATGTGCTTCGCCCACAAGATGCACAAACAAACTGGGATCAAGGGACGATGTCGCTACAGATGCTTTTGACTTACATCGACTATCTTTTCCGATTCAAGCATGTGCTCGGTGTGGATGTATGCGGTGAAGACCGAACATTTTGTGTGAAAAATGAACAAGCAAACGAAGCGATTATACGTGCATGTTTCAAACATATGCCGATATCATCTGCATCGTAACATTTTGTGAACACAATAAAAAAAGATAGATGTTTTTATTTGCTCGTACTATAATGGTTAATGAAAAAGGTTATCATTATTAATTGGGGGATTACGTATGGTTGCGATGACACAATTACGTGTTGGGGAACGCGCAAAAATTGTTGATTTATCGCGAGTAAGCGATTTAGTAAAAAGAAGATTGCTAGATATGGGGGTCACAGAAGGGGCAGAAATTTGTTTGAAATGTACGATGCCCCTTGGTGGACCATTTATGATTGAAAATTGCGGACAATGCGTCGGCATTCGTCGTCATGAGGCGATGAACATTCAGGTGAAGCCGCTATGATGCATATTGCACTTGTGGGCAACCCAAATACAGGGAAAACATCGTTGTTTAATCAGTTAACCGGGACGTACGAGTATGTGGGAAACTGGAGCGGCGTTACCGTTGAAAAAAAAGTAGGTGTTTTGCGCAACAAGCAAGCCAAAGTAATCGATTTGCCTGGTGTATATTCGCTCCATCCACTTTCTCGTGATGAGAGAGTTGTGACGCAATTTTTATTGACAGAGTCATTCGATAAAATTTTAAATATTGTCGATGCATCACAACTAGAACGAAATTTATTGTTAACTGTTCAGCTTTTAGAATTCGGTAAACCGCTAGCGATTGCTTTAAATATGGTTGATGTAGCAGAAAGAAGAGGGATCTTCATCGATCAAACAAAATTAGCTACAATGTTGCGCGTACCTGTTGTTTCTGTCGTTGCTCGAACGGGAAAAGGATGTAATGAAGTAGAGCGCACGCTGCTTGAAAAAGTGGCAGGGCAAACGGAGCCTCTTACTCTTTTTTATGGTGGGGCGATGGAACGAGCAATTGAACGCTTTCGTGCCGCATGGGGAACGGAGGAGAAATTTCCTGTCCGTTGGTTAGCGATTCAGTTTTATGAAGGGAATAGCTACGTTCGTGATTACGTAGCAGAAAAGTTGCCAGAGGCTACATGGCGCTCATTATATGAACAAGCAGAAAAAGAAGTGCAACAAGCAGAACAAATGTCGCTTGCTCAGCTCATTTATGAACGGCGTCGTTCGTTTGTAAAAGAAATCATCGGGCAATCTGTACAGCGCAAAGAAATCGAACGGGTGACGTTGACGGAACGTATTGATGCTGTTGTCACAAATAAATATGTCGGCATTCCCATTTTTTTATTGGCGATGTATGTTTTATTTCAGCTGACGTTCGACTGGCTTGGAGCGCCGCTTTCTGACTTGCTTGATGCCTTTTTCGCTGGGCCGTTAACCGATTCGATGACAGCGATGTTAGAAGCGATCGGCGCTTCTGAATTCATTCGCGCCCTTATCGTCGATGGCATTATCGCAGGGGTAGGTGGCGTGCTTGTATTTGTTCCGCAAATTTTCATTTTATTTTTCTTCATTTCTTTCTTAGAAGATTCAGGGTATATGGCGCGCGTAGCGCTTGTCATGGATCGATTAATGGAAGCAGTTGGATTGAACGGAAAAGCTTTTATCCCGCTTATTATCGGATTTGGTTGTAATGTTCCGGGCGTCATGGCGGCACGGACGATTGAGCAACCACGGGAGCGGCTTGTGACGACGTTGTTAACGCCACTTATGTCTTGTTCGGCACGTTTGCCGGTATATGCTTTATTTGTCGGGGCGTTTTTCGCGACACATCAAGCTATTGTCGTTCTTTCTTTATATGTTCTAGGCATTTTACTTGCGCTTATACTTGCAAAACTTTTTTCGTTAACGATTTTAAAAGAAGAAACATCGGTATTTGTCGTGGAATTGCCACCATATCGTATGCCACAATGGCAAGCATTATGGCGTAGTACGTGGGATAAAGGAAAAGGATTTGTGAAAAAAGCAGGGACGTTCATTTTCGGGGGTTCTGTTGCCATTTGGTTATTGTCTTATGTCGGTCCACATGGCGTCAATGTAAACATGGACGATAGTTTTTTAGCGGTGATTGGCAGCGTGCTTGCACCGTTGCTTGCTCCGCTTGGATTTGGTACGTGGCAAGCTGGTGCTGCGTTATTAACCGGATTTCTAGCAAAAGAAGTCGTTGTGTCAACGATGAACATTATTTATCACGTGCCGGATGTTGAATCGCTTCAAGGACTCATGGCGTCGCACTTTACCGCCCTATCCGCATTTAGTTTTATGGCATTTGTCTTATTATATGTTCCATGTTTAGCAACTGTTGCGACGATTTATAAAGAAACACGTTCACGAAAATGGACGATGTTTTCGATTGGTTATGCGCTAGTTTTAGCATATATCGTTTCGTTTGTCATTTACCAAGCCGGAAGCTTATTCGGCTTCTAAAGGAAGGGATATACATGATCGCAAATGTTGTCATCGGATCAATCATTTTCGGATATGCAGGGTGGACGATTTTCCGCTTTATTCAAAAAAGTAAACGAGGCACATGCGCTGCTTGCTCAGTCAAGGGGGCATGCGGCACAAGTTGTCATGAAAAAAGCTGACCAAAGTCAGCTTTTTTCAATACATAATGCGAAAGGTCGTTTCATGAGGGACGGTAGGAATGGCGTATTGTTCTATGCGTTCCACATACGCAAACGGAGGTCCTTGTTTTATTTGATCAACAAACGCTTCAACCTTTTCCACTTCCCCTTGTACTTCCATTTCGATCATATGATCGGCCTCGCAATTTTTTACCCAACCGGTCAAACCTCGTCTTCTTGCTTCATATTGGGCAAAGTAGCGAAACCCTACACCTTGTACCCGACCGTGCGCAACAACGGAATAACGAACGATCATTTGTTTATCTCCTTCGCAAAAAAATTTTCTATAAAAATCATACAACAGCCTACCTTGTATTGCATACGTTGAATACGTAAAAAAGATTTATGAGGAGGAACTGTTGTGAATGAAATGGATCGCTACATTCAAAAAGCTGTGATGTATGATTTGTTAGCGCGTTATTATCAATATAAAGATCGTGATCAATATGAAAAGTATATGCGAAAACATATGGAGTATGTGGAAAAAATCGTGAAGTCACGCGAGGAAGAGAGGGTTGATGACGCTGGACGCATTCGCGTATTTCATGCCTCGCCAAATGCTCCTGCGGTTGATGTATATGTTAATGGGCAAAAAATATTACGCAATATGAAATATAAACAACTAAGCCAATATATGAAAGTGCCAAAAGGAGAGCATCGCATCGACGTGTATCCAGCAGGACATACGACGTCTCCAGTTCTTAGTCAAACAATTCAAGTCTTGCCGAAAATGACGTATACGCTTGCGGTAATTGGTGACGTACATCGCTTGCAACTTCTTTCTATTCTCGACGAACCATATGCGCCGTACGGAAAAGCGAAAGTGCGTTTTGCTCATTTTTCGCCAGATGCGCCAGCAGTAGATATTGCGCTACGTGGTGGGGATGTATTGTTCCAAAATGCTTCATTTGGAAAGGTGACGAATTATATTGAAGCGCCAGTTAACGAAAAATTGCATGTTGATGTGAGGGTAGCAGGGACAAATCAAGTCGTTTTATCGATTCCCAATGTACGCTTCCAACCGAATAAGTCTTATACGGTCGTTGCCGTCGGTTACGTATCCCGCACTCCTTCATTAGAGGTGCTAGTATTAGAGTCATAAACAAAAAGAGCTTTGATCGAAATGGTCAAGGCTCTTTTCGCTTTTGGCGTTGTTTATATAATTCTTCGACATGTTGAGCGATCGATTCATCAAATTGTTGTTCAAGTTGTTTTTTGATTTGTTTCGCAAATGCAGGGCTTGCTCCTCCTGTTGTGATGGCAATTTGTAATTTCCCTCTTGAAAAAAAAGTAGGTACATGAACGTTGCCGATAAGATGATTGCTTGCCACATTGACAAGCTGGTTCGGTGATGCATAGGTAGCGATTTGTTCATTAACGTTCGGATCGTTCGTTGCGGCAATAATGAAAAAAGCATCGGCATAGTCGCTCGGTTCAATCGAACGTGCATGCCATGTAATTCGTTTTTGTTCGGCTAAATGAACAATGGCATCGATCGCTTTTGGGCTAATGACGGTAATGCAAGCCCCTTCATCAAGAAGAGGGAGGAGACGGCGATACGCAATTTGTCCGCCACCGGCAATGACAACTTTTTTTCTTTCCATTCGGATGAAAAGGGGGAACATACGCCTACCTCCATTCTTTTACTTGCTTTTCAACGAGACGGTCTAATACGTCATACGTCCGAATCGGGGGATATAATGTAAACGATACGTCGCTCGTTTGTTGTGATTGAAGCGTTTCATGAATATAGTCAAGCAGCTGCCCGAAAAATAAAATGTATGGGACAACAGCCACTTGTTTGTGCTTCGCTGCTTTTGCAAGCGAAGTGACAACATCAGAAAAGGAAGGAGAAGCAGCTGCTAAATAACATGGATAGACGGGTATGTTTGTTTCATGTTGCAGTAGATGAGCAATTTGTTTAAAATCTGCTTGCGCGTCTATGTCGCTGCTCCCACGGCCAACGAGCACGATCGCATCAGCATGTTCGATTGTTTTCGATATGGCAGAAACGATATGACGTTGTACACCGAACGGTTTTCCATATGTAATCGTTACAGAAGGAAACATCTCTTTTGCTTTTTCTAACTCATATGGAATGTCTCGTTTCGCGTGGTTAGCCGACAATAGTAAGAGCGGAATGGCATAAATGGTCGTTGCTCCGTCGCGAACACAACGTTCCACTCCTGCGACAATATTCGGTTCACACAATTCTAAAAAGCATATGTGTTGAATAGGGATTGAAATGGAAGAAGAGAGGCGTTCGACGAAAGCGATCGCCTCTTTTTGCCCTTCGGCTGAACGACTTCCATGACAAATATATAATACAGCTTTCATAATGTTACCTCATTCCATGTGCCATTTTTTCCTCTAACATTGTTTCGAACCATTGTAGCTGTTCATGTAGCCGGACAACTTCCCCGACAATGATGATACTCGGATTCGAGATACAGTTTTTTCTTACAGCATCCGCAATCGTATGTAACGTCGCTACGATCGTTTTTTGCTCGGGAAGCGTTCCCCACTGGATGACGGCAACAGGGGTTTGTGGCTGTCTGCCGTACAACTGTAATTGTTTACAAATGAATGGGAGATGTTTCACGCCCATATAAATGACGAGCGTATCGACTCCCTTTGCTAAATGCTCCCATTGTACCGCATCTGTTGCATCGAGTCGGCGATGACCTGTGACAAATGCAACGCTTCCGCTAAAATCGCGATGAGTGACAGGAATTCCCGCATATGCTGAAACAGCGATCCCAGATGTCACTCCGGGAACGATTTCAAAAGGGATGTCGTGTTTCATAAGCGCTTGTGCTTCTTCACCACCACGTCCAAATAGAAAAGGATCGCCGCCTTTTAATCTTGTTACGATTTTACCTTTTTTTGCATACTTCACTAAAAAATGATGAATCGTTTCTTGTTTCATTGTATGGTAATTTGGTAGCTTTCCGCAATAAATTAAATCGGCATCACGTTTCGCAAACGATAAAAGCTGTTCGTTAATCAGGCGGTCATATAAAATGACATCTGCTTGTTGAATACATCTTAATCCTTTTACCGTAATAAGCTCAGGATCTCCAGGACCAGCACCGACTAAATATACTTTCCCCATTGTCTCCACCTAAATCCATTGTTTATTTTTTAAGTAAGAAATGATTTGTTGAACGCATTTGTCAATTGAATGTTGATCCGTATCAACGACAAGCTCTGGCGAAAGCGGTGGTTCATATGGTGAATCGATGCCGGTGAAATCGCGAATTTCGCCATTGCGCGCTTTTTTATACAATCCTTTTGGGTCGCGTTGTTCGCACGTTTCAAGTGGACAGCGGACATAAATTTCAACAAATTCATCTTGTTCGAGTTTATTACGAACGAGTTGGCGATCTTGGCGGAAAGGAGAAATAAAAGCCGTAAGCACGATTTGACCGCTGTCTACAAACAATTTCGCGACTTCGCCAATGCGGCGAATGTTTTCAGTGCGATCTTCGGCTGAAAAGCCCAAATCGCTATTTAAACCGTGACGCACGTTATCACCATCAAGCACGTAACATTGAATGTTTTGTTCAAATAATGTTTTCGCGACCGCGTTTGCTAATGTGGACTTCCCAGAACCTGACAATCCTGTAAACCAAAGAACGAAGCTATGATGTTTATTTTTTTTTCGTCGCTCTTCTTTTGTTACACTTTCTTGATGCCAAACGATATTCATGACCGTCCCCCTCCGACTGTTTGCAATCCATCCATCAGCACGCGCACGACTTCTGGGCGGCTGAATGTGCTTGGTGGCATTTCACCGGCGCGTAGCATTTCTCGTACTTTTGTGCCGGAAAGAACGACGTGGGCTGTCGCATCATGCGGGCACGTTTTTGTTGACGCCATCGCTTCGCATTTTGTGCAGTAAAAGCTATGCTCGAAAAAGAGAGGAGTAATGCCGAGTTCTTCGTTTGTAAACTGCAAGAAAATTTTTTGGGCATCGTATGTCCCATAATAGTTGCCAACTCCCGCATGGTCACGTCCGACAATAAAGTGTGTGCAGCCGAAGTTTTTGCGGACAAGCGCGTGGAAAATGGCTTCACGTGGCCCAGCATAGCGCATGGCGGCTGTAAATACTCCAAGAAAAACGCGATCTTTCGGATAATAATGCTCAAGCAACACTTGATAGCTTTTTAAACGAATGTCCGCAGGGATGTCGTCTTCTTTCGTTTCGCCAACGAGCGGATTTAAATAAAGACCATCGACGATTTCAAGCGCGCATTTTTGAATGTATTCGTGGGCACGGTGAACCGGATTGCGCGTTTGAAACCCGACGACTGTTTTCCAGCCAAGTTCCGCAAATCGTTGTTTCGTTTCTTTAGGGGGGAAAAAGAACGGCGAAAAGATTCCCTTGCTTGTTTGGCGCACAAGCATGACTGGTCCAGCGATATATACATCCGGTTTTTCAAACAATTTTTTTACGCCAGGGTGTGCCAAATCTTCCGTCTGGTACACAAGAAGCGCTTCTTTTCGTTTATCTGGTCGATATATATCTTGCACCTCCATTGTGCCGTATACCGTTTGGTCATACACGAGTTCGACTTCGTCTCCGAGCGATAGTTGTTTCGCTTGTTGTTCGGTTACCGCAAGCGTAATCGGAATGCTCCATATAGCCCCATTTGTCAGCCGCATCGTTTCGACAACCGACTCATAATCATCTTTTCCTAAAAAGCCAGTGAGAGGTTCATATCCGCCGATGGCAAGTAATTCAAGGTCACTTAACTCCGCTTTACTTAATACGATTTGTTTCATGTTTAATACCCCCTAAACTTATTATTCTTATAAAACAACTAGGATTAAATGCCGCCGCCATGCTCGTGAAACGAACGACGTTCCTCTGTAATCGTCTTTTTTAAGCTAATTGTGCCGAGTGTGGCAAGGCAAACGCTAACGATTGCAATCGCTGTATAAATATCGCTATGAAGCAATAATGTAATTAGGCTATATGAAACAGCTAATGCAAAAATAGGCGAGACTACCCATACTTTTAGCACTTGAATAACAATTTGCTTTTGCCAAATGGAAAAGCCGCTTTTCGTTGTGCCGATACCGATAATAGCTGATGTCGTAATTTGTGTTAGTGGAACAGGAAGACCAAAAAGAGATGAAACGATAACAAGCGTTGCCCCGATTCCTGAAATAATGCACCCTTCAAGTTGAGAGAACGTCGTAATTTTTTTCCCGTTCGTCTCTAACACGCGGCTGCCAAGTAAAAGCGCCCCAAGTGCAACGAACAATCCACCAAAGATGATCCCATGTTGGACGGATAGTAAACCCGCTCCAACGAGAGGACCGACCGCGTTGGCGACATTGTTCATTCCGGCTGAAAACGCCTCGAAAAATCCAGCAATAATAAGCAAAAAGCCGACCCATTTGTTTTGTTTTACTGTTTTTCCTTTTAGCCATCTGCTAATGAAAAAAGCGAAAGAAAACGCAGCAAGCGGTGTAATGAGCCAAAACGATACAATCCATAGAAGTTTGCCAACATATACGCTTTGATACGCAATGCCTGCGCCAACGACCGCCCCAACGGTAATTTCACTTGTCGATAATGGAATACCGAGCACGTTGGCAGCAAACAACGAAATCGTTGCCGCTGCTAAGACGATGACAACAAGTTCTGTTTGTAAAATAGATGGGGGAACAATGCCAGAACCGATCGTCTTCACAACTTCACCGCCGCTTAAACTGCCGAGGAAAATGGCGACGGCGCATATGAGTAAAGCAATTTTTTTATTTGATAATGCACCTGAGCCGTAAGCCGCCCCCATTGTGGCAGCGGCTCCACTTCCTCCAATGTTCATCGCAAAGAAAAAAGCGATGATAAAAGCAATTGTAACCAAACCGCTCCCTCCTTCACGACTCGTGCAAGCCGCATTCTGTTTTTCCTAGCCCAGCCCATCGACCAGAACGTAAATCTTCTTCTGTATAGGCAGGGGCTGTACATGGGGCACAGCCGATGCTTGGATATCCGCGATCATGAAGTGGATTGTAGGAAAGATTGTGGCGATGCACATAACGCCATACGTCTTTCCATGTCCAATGAATAAGTGGGCAAACTTTAATGTTGTGAAACTTTTTATCGCGATTAATAAATTCAACATGTTGTCGCCTTGGCGATTGCTCGCGACGCAGTCCGGAGATCCACGCCTTTTTTCCTATCATCGCTTCTCGTAGCGGAACAATTTTTCTTAGTTCACAGCATTTGTTCGGGTCTCTTTTCCAAAGTTCTGCACCGAATTGTTTTTCTTGTTCTGCAAGTGATAAAGACGGTGTTTGTAAATGAATGCGCAAGCGTGGGTACGCTTCTTTGACTCGTTCGATCGTTTCATACGTTTCAGAAAAATGTAAGTTTGTATCGAGAAACACAATTTCAGCATCGTCACGCACTTGAGAAATAAGATCGATTAACACGATCCCTTCAATACCGAAACTACATGCATACAAAAGGTCATCGCCGTAATGGTCATAAGCCCATGTAAGCACATGTAGTGCCCCTTTTTCATTATTATTGATTGGAAAAGTCGGTTTTTGGACCTCGCCCCACGTTTCATACGTAATCATGTCTCATCTCCCTTTCTTATTCGTCGCCCTTTCTGTTTGATTGTTTTAAATTTTAACACAATTCAAGCGAATGTCAATCCTAGTTTTTCTATCGGAATTTATTTTTTAAAAAACGTCATGGCAAACGAAAAAAAACATGATTATACTGTTTGTATGGGAGATGTCGAAAGGAGTGGAGTATGTTTGCGGCTCATTTTATTAGAAGACTACGATGAGCGAACGATGGAATTGGCACGTCCGATTTATGATCGCCATCGTCGTGTATTACTGGCAGCAGGAAGAAAAATTCATCCAAAATATGTCGAAAGACTAAAACAAATGGACATTCGTTACGTATTCGTAGAAGACGCAGTATCGGAAGGGATCACGTTGGAAGAGCTGCTTGATATGCCATCGTGGATGGACGCGATTGAAGTTGTTCAACAAGCGTTTGATGCTGTACGAAAGGGCGAAGAATTACCGCTTCGTTCGTTGTTTAAGCTAGCGGTAAAGCTCGTTGATGAAGTGAAAAAAAGAAAAGTATTAGCGGTCATTCCAGCGACATCGCTTGCAATGGAGGCGCAACCGTACGGTCATGCAGTCAACGTTGCATTATTGTCATTGCAGCTAGGGAAGAAGCTGAATTTCAACGATTTGCAATTGCGTGACGTAGCGATGGGAGCGTTGTTTCATGACATTGGAAAAGAAATAGAAGGCGAAGAGCATCATACAGTAAAAGGCTTTGAATATTTGCGAAAAGAGCGGGAAATGAGTTTATTGTGCGCGCATATGGCGTATCAACATCACGAGTATGCGGACGGCTCAGGTACGCCGCGCGGATTGAAGGAAGCAAATATTCATTTGTACGCTCAAATTTGCGCGATTGCCAACGAATATGAAAATTTAATTTCTTCCGAATTTGTGCCGCCGCATGAAGCGCTTGAAATTATTATGGCGCGGAGTGGTAATCGGTACAGCCAACAGCTTGTGCGGCTGTTTGTTGATACGATCCCTGCTTATTTGCCAGGAACAACAGTGAAAATGAGCGACGGAAGAAACGCCATTGTGACAAAAATTATCGAGCATATGCAACGTCCATATATACGATATATGGATACGCATGAAGAAATTTCGCTGGCAGATCATCCGTCGCTACTTATTGTAGGGGAGGCGATGTTATAATTTTTTTCGCAAGTTCCCAAGCTCTTCAGCGATCGCTTGCATTTCGCTTGGACTAAATGATTGCTTTCTCATCACCATATCATATATATCTTTTAATTCATCGTATAGTTGTTCATCAAAGTGGTCTGGTTTAATGGCATCAAAATTTAATACTTTTAGCTTTTCTTTTATTTGCTCGATCATTTGTTCAACGGATAAATGCACATTCGTCATCCTTTCATGAGTGATTTCGTTCATTGTATCATTGTTTTATATGTGAGGTGAAGTGAAATGATTCGCGTATTATTCGTTTGTTTAGGAAATATTTGTCGTTCTCCGATGGCAGAAGCTGTATTTCGTCATCTTGTAAAACAAGAGGGGCTGGATCATGTCATTTCTGTTGATTCGGCAGGAACAGGCAATTGGCATGTGGGTAAACCACCACATCATGGGACTCAGCGCATTTTAACGGAAAAACAAATTGATTTTACAGGGTTAAAAGCACGTCAAATTTCAAAAGAAGATTTTCATACATTTGATTATATTATTGGCATGGATAGCAACAATATCGCTCATCTTCGTCGTCTTGTCGGCGATCAGTCGCAAGCTATAATTGCCCGTTTTATGGATTTTGTGCCAAACCGTCGTGTAGACGATGTCCCTGATCCGTACTTTACAGGAAATTTTGAAGAAGTGTACGAATTAGTAGAGGAAGGGTGTAAACATATATTAGAACGCATAAAACGAGATCATTCGTTGTAAGGAGGCATGGCGATGGGAAAGGGGAAATGGCTTGCATTAGCAGGCATAGCTTTGTTGTTAGCGGATAAAAAAACAAGACAATTTGTTAAAGAAACGTGTCGTGAGTGGATGGATAGCGTAGAAGAAATAAAGGGGACCGTTCATCAAACGAGACAACATGTGGACGAAATGATGAATGATTTGCAGTTTATTGTGAATAAACTAAGTGAAGTAAAAGAAACAACACCGCAAGTGATGGAGTGGATCGGGGAGCTGATTCGCAAACGCTCTACATAAGGGGCGAGGTGGTGAGAAAGATGATTATTAGCTTTTCTGTTGTTCGCGAGCTAATGAAACGGTTTGATGAAGATGAAGTTTTTGATTTATCCGCTGAGTTGGCATATTTCTTTTTACTTTCTTTATTTCCATTTTTACTGTTTCTGTTGACATTTTTATCGTATTTGCCGATTCCGCATGAAGATGTGATCGCTTTTTTAAGTCAATATGCTCCGAGCGAAACAGCACATTTAATCGAAACAAATGTGAAACAGCTAATGGAGTCGCAAAGCGGAAAATGGTTGTCCTTTAGCGTTCTTGCGACCGTGTGGGCTGCATCGAACGGTATGTCAGCGATTATTCGCGCCTTAAACCGTGCATACGATGTGAAAGAAACGCGTTCCTTTCTCGTTGCGCGGGGCATTTCGATTTTGCTTACATTTGCGATGGTTTTTGTCATTATTATTGCGCTTGTTTTCCCTGTATTCGGAAAAATGATCGGTACGTTTCTTTTTTCAGCGTTTGGACTTTCGGACGTTTTTTTACGCATATGGGAAACGATTCGGTGGTTTGTTAGCTTTGTCATTTTATTTTTTGTTTTTTCTGTGTTATACGTTTTTGCGCCGAGCAAATATGTTCGTTTTCGCGACGTATGGAGTGGCGCGCTGTTTGCGACGGTCGGTTGGATGATCGTCTCGCTTGCTTTTTCATACTATGTGAACCAATTTGGTAACTACTCTGCCATGTATGGCAGCCTCGGCGGCATTATTGCATTGATGGTTTGGTTTTATTTGTCCGGCATGATGATTGTATTAGGCGGGGAGTTAAATGCCATTTTTTGTTGTAAACGAGAAGGAAACATGCGCATACGGTAGTCATTTCCTCACATAAAAAAAGTTGTGCAAACCATATTAAAAGGGAAGGCGGTTATGAAGGGGGCATATACGTGACGAAAAAAACGAAAAAAGACGGCGGGACAAAACAAAAAGGAAAAAGCCGTCCGAAACATAAAACGAGCAGTAGCGCAAACGGACAAAACGGATACCATTAAAAAGAAGAGGGATGTGTTGCACATCCCTCTTTATTCTGCGATTTCTTCGTAATGGTAGTATGTTTGGTTGTAAATATGCTCGATTTCTGCATCTGTCATGTAGATGAGTTGTTCTTGATTAAAGCTGCGCAATTTTGTAATAAATTCAATCATATTTTTTCTTTCTTCTCTGCTCATTATGGTCGCTCTCCCTTCTGTTTTAAAACAGTTTATTTTGTTTATTTGTATTATATAACAGAGGGTTAAAAAACGTCAATGTTTTTTTCATGTTTTTTTGAAAAATATTTTGAAAATTTTGTGAACGGACGTTGGGCAAATAATAAAACAAGTAAAAGACAGCTAATGCTAATGAAAAATAGTTGGTCTTGATGTTGTAGTACAATACCGCCGATGGCAGGACCACATATGCAGCCAACGCTATATAGCATTCCGCACAAAATGTTGCCGACAGGAAGAAGTGATTTTGGCAATAAGTCTGTCATATACGCCATACCGAGTGAAAAAAGCGAACCGACAAACATGCCAGCGATCAAAAAGGTTGTGGTCAATTGCACAGGGGAAGTAAACCACTGTGCAATCATAAAACAAATGGCTCCAATGGTTAACGAAACGACAATGATCGTTTTTCGTGAAAAACGATCGCTTAACGTGCCGAGCGGAAGTTGAAAAGCGATCCCGCCAAGCGCAAACGCTGGAAGCATCATGGCGACCGTCTCAACGTTTAAGCCGTGTCGCAACGCATAGATAGGAAACATGCTATGAAGTGATGCCTCTAAAAAGCCATAGCCAAACGGCAACAACAATGCAGGCCACGCTTGTTTCCAAGCATGAAAAAAGCGCACTGCTCCAATTTTCTCGGTCTCGCTCGTTTGTGGATACGTATGTGGTAGGGAAAATAATAATATCCATCCACATAAGCTAAGCAATGATGAAACGATAAACGGTAACGCCTCGTGCATGTGAACGAGCGGAACGAGAAGCGGTCCGATCATAAAGCCGACACCAAAAGATAAACCATACAACGAAATGTTGCGACCGCGTCGATGAATAGGAGAGGCATATGTAATCCACGTTTGCGAACCGAAATGAACAATATGATCGCCAATTCCGATGAACAAACGAAGGACAAACCAAAACAATAGGGATGATGAAATCGGAAACGTTGCTAAAGAAACGATGACGATTGCCCCGCCGATCATCATGAAACGTTTAAAGCCGTAGCGACGAAGCGGACGTTCTAAAAACGGAGAAACGATCAGAACTCCGATATACATTGCTGTCGCATGTATGCCACTAAGTGAGGAATGTACACCGCTCTGCTCGAAAATGATAGAAATAAGCGGCAACAATAGTCCTTGGGAAAGACCTGAAATCATGACGATGCTAACTAAAATAAAAAAATGACGTCGTTGCATAGTGTCCTCCTGTAATATATTCACTATGTTCGATATTAAAGCGTTTCATAACAGGAAGCAATAATGATTGTTCGCGGATTTTTTTATAGGAAGGATAAATTGTTTACTTTTGAAAAAAATAACGATGAACGACGTAAAAAGAAAGGAGTCTGCGCATGAAAAGATGGTTTGCTTTAAGCATCATGTCCATTTGTTTATGTATGCCAACGATTAGCGAAGCGACTGTCAAACTTCCATCATCGGTTATCGACATCTCAAAAGAAAATACGTATCCGAATCCGACGCAAAATTTGCCTTATTTGCAACCGAGCGAACTAGCTAAACAACTGCTTCAGTCGGCGAATGTTAAAATTGAAAATCCGGAATTAATTCGTCTTTTAAACGAATCGTCGATTTCAAGCACCCCGTTTGCGATCGGTTATGAAGCAACGATTTATTTAGGACAGTGGCCGCTAAATTACGAATCGACAGAAACATCGACAAATTGGGAGTATCAAAAAGTGAATACAAACTTCGTTGATAATCGGGGCGGAAAAACGGCGGTGCGGCTAACTTATCGGCAAGAGATGCAAAAACAAGTGCGCGGCGGATTAACCGCAAGCATTCCGAATGAAGAAGATGTGAAAAAAATGATGCTTTTAACAGCGATGAAAAAAACAAACTTGCCGCTTTCTTTTAGCACATGGATTGGCATCGGGACGAAAAAAGAACAAGCATATAACGTTCCACCGAAAAAATTAGGATACTTATATGCCTATGCCCCTGCGGTCAATGAAAAAGGAAAAGTGACGTACGGTGAAGTATATATCGTCTTAAAAGGAAAGAAAAAAAGTATTGTCGTGAAAAACGTCACATCGCAAGGCATCGGTGCTTGGATTCCGGTGCAAGACCGAATTTCATTCGCTTTTGTCGCAAGCGACGTACCGAGATAAAACGGAAAAAGCTTGTCGAATGCCCGACAAGCTTTTTATCGTTCTATGTTTGCTTTTCGTGTTGTAAAGTCGACGTTTGGATAATAGCGGTTTTTCACAAGTACGTTTGGTCCTAAACATTTTACGGACGGACAATGGCAGTTTAGCGATTTTGCTAAATCGGATGTCATCCATTTGTCATAAGCAGAAAGAAGCGAGTCGGTTTGAATGTTGCCAAGCGTTGGTTCATCGCCAAAATCAGTGACAATGATGTCGCCTGTAAAAATGTTTACATTTAAACGTGAACGTCCATCAGGGTCGTTTCGTACTGTTACATTTTTACTTTCGTATAAACGTTTTAACAACGCTAAATCTTCTTCGTTGTCGCTGCATGGATAAAAAGGCAGCGTACCAAACAACATCCATACGTTCTCGTCTCGTATATCAAGTAAATAATGAATCGTCTCACGCAGTTCATCTAACGTTAACGTTTCTAAACTGCTAGCAAAGTCGCTTGAATACATCGGATGTACTTCATGGCGTTTACAGCCCATTTCGTTCACAATTTGACGATGAATTTTCGCTAAATGTGGTCGCGTCCGTTTATTTAGCATCGTTTCTGCCGATACAATCACTCCCATATTCGAAATCGCACGCGCATTTTCAATTATGCGTATAAAATAGCGCTCGCGTTGTGCGACGGTTGGCTTTTTCTCCATCATCGCAAAGCCGCCTTCAACGAAATCATCAATCGTGCCCCAGTTATGCGAAATGTGCAAAACATCTAAGTAAGGAATAATTTTTTCATATCGTTCTAAATCGAGCGTTAAGTTGGAGTTTATTTGTGTGCGCACCCCACGTTCATGCGCATATTTTAACAACGGCACGACGTATTGTTCGACAGATTTCAAAGAAAGCATCGGCTCGCCACCTGTAATGCTTAACGAGCGCAAATGCGGAATTTCATCGAGGCGGCGAAGAAGAAGTTCAAGCGGCAGCGCCTCAGGATCTTTTGTGCGCAACGTATAACCAACGGCGCAATGCTCACAACGCATATTGCAAAGCGTCGTTGTCGTAAATTCAATATTTGTCAACTGCATGCTTCCGTACTGTTCAACATCCATATATGCTTCCCACGGATCAAATGTAGGGGTGATCGCTTGACGCAACAATGTTTCCATAACCAAGCTCCTTTTATTTTAAAATCGGACTAACGATAATTATGCAAAGTGAAGTGAATCGTTGTCAATGATGTTTCGATCGTGTACGATAAAGAAAAAGCGAGGTGACGACGTTGGGCAACGCAGTATCAGATGAAAATCTACAACTATCCTATTTGAAAACGCGCTTAAATATGTTTCTGGAAGTGCTTGAAGCGATTGATCCAGAAACAGCTGAATTAGAAGACATTGACCGTCTCATTCAAATGATTGATGATTTAGAAATAAAATACGAGCGGTTTAAAAAAGATTGGGAAAAAAGTCGCTAAGCGGCTTTTTTTCACATTTGGAAAAGATGTATAATACAAATGGAGAATTCAAAAAATTGTTACATATTGAACAAAGGGGAAGGGAATAGTGATGGAAAAGTTTCAAGAAAGTATGTACAAGCTGATCGTTGAAACGTCAACGAAGTTGCCAAAAGATGTACGACGTGCCATTGCGAAAGCAAAGTTACGTGAGAACGCAGGAACGAGAGCAGCGATGTCGCTTGCGACGATCGTGCAAAACATTCAAATGGCAGACGAAAATGTATCGCCGATTTGCCAAGATACAGGTTTGCCGACATTTAAAATTAAAGTGCCTGTAGGTGCCAATCAAGTGGAGATGAAAGAGGCGATTCGTCGAGCGATCGCTCAAGCAACGAAAGACGGCAAATTGCGCCCAAATTCGGTCGATTCGTTAACAGGTGAAAATAGCGGCGACAACTTAGGGATCGGGTTGCCTGTCATGAAATTTGAACAATGGGAAAAAGATTACATTGATGTTCGCTTAATTTTAAAAGGTGGCGGCTGTGAAAATAAAAACATTCAATATAGCTTGCCTTGTGAATTAGAAGGGCTTGGTCGCGCAGGACGCGATTTAGACGGCATTCGCAAATGTATTTTACATGCGGTGTATCAAGCGCAAGGACAAGGCTGTAGCGCAGGATTTATTGGCGTTGGCATCGGCGGTGACCGCTCTGCTGGATATGACTTAGCGAAGGAGCAGCTGTTCCGCCCTGTTGACGATGTCAATCCGAACGAAGATTTGCGCAAACTAGAAGAATACATTATGGAAGCTGCCAATAAACTCGGCATCGGCACGATGGGATTTGGCGGAGAGACGACGCTTCTTGGCTGTAAAATTGGTGTCATGCATCGCATCCCAGCCAGCTTTTTCGTTTCCGTCGCATACAATTGCTGGGCGTTCCGCCGCTTAGGTGTAACCATTGATCCGCATACAGGTGACATTCAAGAATGGCTATATCAAGAGGGAGACGACGTCGACTTCCAACGGGAAGAAACGGAAGTTGTGGGCGAAGCGCGCGAAGTTGTGCTTGAAGCGCCAATTACAGAAGAACAAATTCGTTCGCTAAAAGTAGGCGATGTCGTTCGCATTAACGGCATGATGTATACAGGACGCGATGCGATTCATAAACATTTAATGGATCATGACGCCCCTGTTGATTTAAACGGTCAAATCATTTATCACTGTGGACCGGTGATGTTAAAAGATGAAAACGGAAAATGGCACGTGAAAGCAGCTGGTCCGACGACGAGCATTCGCGAAGAGCCGTATCAAGGGGAAATTATGAAAAAGTTCGGCATTCGCGCTGTCATCGGAAAAGGCGGCATGGGGGCAAAAACATTGGCGGCGTTAAAAGAACATGGTGGTGTGTACTTAAACGCTATCGGCGGTGCAGCTCAATATTATGCAGATTGCATTCAATCCGTTGAAGGTGTCGACTTTTTAGAATTCGGTATTCCAGAAGCGATGTGGCATTTGCGTGTAAAAGACTTTACAGCCGTCGTCACGATGGATTCACATGGCAACAGCTTGCACGAAGATGTCGAAAAATCATCGCTTGAAAAATTAGCCCAATTTAAAGAGCGCGTATTTTAATGAAAAATCCGTCTAGCGAAGCAGCTAGGCGGATTTTTTATGCTTCTTTTTGCACAACCTATCATGGAAAGGAATTGGGAGGTGTAAGCAGTGAAAAAAATCATCATGTTGTTTTTCTTCTTTTTATGTTTGCCGCTCAGTCAGGTAGAGGCGATGTCATGGGGATTTAAGCGAAGCGAAAATCACATTCCTCCTTCTGCAGGAAAACATTTGGACGAGTTACTCGCCAAATACGATGCATTTTATTTAGGCGATCCGATGAAAAAATATATTTACTTAACGTTCGATAACGGATATGAAAACGGTTATACTGCCCAAATTTTAGACGTGCTCAAACAAAAAAAAGTTCCTGCTACGTTTTTTGTGACCGGCCATTATTTGCAATCGGCCCCCGACTTAGTGAAGCGGATGATAAACGAAGGGCATATTGTTGGCAACCATTCATGGCATCATCCTGATTTAACGACCGTTAGCGATGAAAAATTGCGTGAAGAGCTTGAAATGGTTAGAAAAAAAACAGAGTTGTTGACGGGGCAAAAGCATATGCACTATATGCGTCCACCGCGCGGCGTTTTTAATGAACGGACGCTTGCGGTCGCACGCGAACTCGGCTATTACCACGTCTTTTGGTCATTAGCGTTCGTCGATTGGCACGTTCACGATCAAAAAGGATGGTCATATGCTTACAATAACGTCATGAAACAAATTCATCCGGGCGCCATTATACTGCTGCATACAGTATCTAAAGATAATGCCGATGCGCTTGCCAAAATTGTTGACGATTTGCGAAAAGAAGGATATGTTTTTAAAAGCTTAGACGATCTCATGCTGCAAAAAATGAATATTCCTGCTTGGCTTTTTTCCCTTTGACGATGTGCAAAGGGATTTGTTTCGTTATAATATAAGGAAAAAGGTAGGAATAGACATGTGGCAACAACGAATTGAAGTAGAAGCTCCATACGATTTTTCACGTGTATTAGAGCGGTTAGCGCAAGATCCGTTAGCTGTAGTAGACATAGAAAAGCAACAGCTAGTGATCCCGCTTTATATAAATGAAACTCCGATTGCTGTTTTCGTTCGCAGCATCGGGGCAAAACAAGCACCGGCTTTTCTTGTTGAAGCGCAGTACGAACAATTAAAAGAAGCGATATTGTCCCGTCTGTTTCACATATTACATTGGGATCGCTCCCTTTTGCCAATTCACGAACATTTTTTACAAACGGAATTGCGGGAAATTTTCCGTGAACATGAAGGGACGCCGCTTATTTTAGAAGCGGATTTATATTTTTGCTTGATCAAATGCATTATTCACCAGCAGCTACATATGAAAGTGGCGTACAAAATGACGGAGCGGTTTGTGAAAACGTTCGGGCGAGAAACGGACGGTATATGGTTTTATCCGCGCCCAGAACAAATTGCTCGCTTATCGTACGACGAACTGAAAGCGTTGCAGTTTAGCCAAAAAAAGTCGGAATATATTATCGATATTTCGCGGCTTGTTGCCGAAGGAAAATTATCACTAGACAAACTAGCGGAGGCAACGGATAAAGAAGTGATGGACACCTTGCTTCCATTGCGCGGTATCGGACCGTGGACGGTGCAAAACTTCCTGTTGTTTGGGCTCGGTCGTCCGAACTTATTTCCAAAAGCTGATATTGGCTTACAGCGAGCAGTGCAGAAACTACTTTCATTAGAAACGAAACCTTCAATGGCGCAAATGGAGGCGTTAAGCAAGCGATGGGAGCCGTATTTAAGCTACGCGTCGCTATATTTATGGAGAAGTATTGAATAGGAGAGATCGCCATGTTACAACAAGGACAACAATTTCCACTCACCATTAAACGATTAGGCATTAACGGAGAAGGTGTCGGCTATTTTAAAAAACAAGTCGTGTTCGTTCCGGGGGCGCTTCCGGGAGAAGAAGTCGTCGTTCAAGCGACGAATGTGTATCCGACGTATGCGGAAGGAAAAATCGTGCGCATTCGTAAACGATCCCCACACCGTGTAAAACCACCTTGTCCTGTATATGACCAATGTGGCGGCTGTCAACTGCAACATTTAGACTATAACGCACAGCTTGAAGCAAAGCGCGATATTGTCATTCAAGCGCTTGAACGCCATAGCCGACTAAATATTGAAGCGCTCGATATTCGTCCGACGATTGGGATGGACGACCCGTGGCATTATCGCAACAAAAGCCAATTTCAAACAGGAGTGAAAAAGGGGCGTGTCATCGCTGGACTCTACAGCATGAACTCGCACGAGCTCATTGACATCGACCGCTGTTTCATTCAACATGACGCCACAAACCGTGTCACAACGGTCGTGAAAACGATTTTGCAACATTTGCGCATTCCGATTTATCACGAGCGGAAAAGAACAGGTGTCGTGCGCACGATTGTAGCACGTGTCGGGTTTTTTACAGGCGATGTGCAGCTTGTCGTTGTGACAGCGACGAAAGAATTTCCGCGCAAAGAACTATTTGTAGCGGAAGTGAAACGCCGATTGCCAGAAGTGAAATCGATCGCTCAAAACATAAACGGACAAAAAACGTCGCTTATTTTTGGCGATGAAACTATTGTGCTTGCCGGTGAGCCGTACATTCAAGAAGTGCTTGGCGACTTATCGTTTGAACTATCTGCCCGCGCCTTTTTCCAGCTTAATCCGATTCAAACGATAAGGCTATACGACGAAGTAAAAGAAGCAGCAGCACTAACGAAAAATGAACGCGTCGTCGATGCGTATTGCGGCGTCGGCACAATCGGTCTATGGCTTGCCCGTGAGGCGAAAGAAGTGCGCGGCATGGATACGATTCCAGAAGCGATTGACGATGCACGCCAAAACGCCGAACGTCATGGTTTTACAAACGTCACCTATGCGGTCGGAAAAGCAGAAGTATTATTGCCAAAATGGGTGAAAGAAGGATGGAAACCGGACGTCATCGTCGTCGACCCACCGCGAACAGGCTGCGACAACGCCTTGTTAAAAACGATGTTACAAGTGAAACCAAAAACGGTTGTGTACGTCTCCTGTAACCCATCGAGCCTCGCTCGCGACATCGACACACTCGCAAAACGATATCGCGTCGAATACATTCAACCGTTTGACCTTTTCCCACACACTGCGCATGTGGAAAGTGTGGCGAAGTTGGTGAGGGAGTAGTCGATCTGGACGAGCATAGAAAAAAGGACAGATTTTTTGTAGAATGAAAGTATTCACAAAAAATGAAGATAGAGGGGAAACGTTAATGAAAAAAACGGTTTGTGTCGTAGGGGCAGTGATATTTGATAATAAAAATCGTGTGTTGTGTGCACTTCGGTCGGATACGATGATACTTCCTAAACTTTGGGAATTTCCGGGTGGGAAAATTGAAGAAGGGGAAAAAGAAGAAGAAACGTTAGTAAGAGAAATTTATGAGGAATTAGGATGTACGATTGAAGTACATGAAAAAATTGAAGAAGTGCATTATGAATACCCTCAAGTCATTGTCCATTTACTCACATATAGAGCGACAATTATTGAGGGAGAACCGAAGGCGAAAGAACATGCTGAATTAAGATGGGTCCCACTCGGAGATTTAAAATCTCTCGAATGGGCACCCGCTGATATTCCGACTGTAGAAGCTTTATTAGCGAATCAAGTCAATATATAAATCTTCCGGCACGGGATGATGTAGACGCCATGTGATGCTCATTGGTTTATCACCATAGCTCGATACATAATCGACTTCACCGAGATAAGTAAAAGGCAATGTCATTCCGTGCATTTCCTCAAATTTTCGAACAAATAGATGAATACGGATTCCAAGCTCTTTATGACGAATAAAATTTTGTCCGACCGAAGAGTTATGAGACGTTTGATTTTGGCTTTGCCAATGAAAATGTTTTTGATCGAGAAAATAATCTTTGTAATGTAAATGTTCTTTTACTCTTTCTGATTTATTTAAATTGACGAACAGTAAATAATGATTTCTAACTTTACTTACTCCTTCTCGCCACGATCCTTCTTTTACTCCTGCTTCAAATAAGAAAATTAAATCGTTTCGCGTATAGTTTTGATAAAGAGTAAGCTTTTCTCCTTTAGCTAAAAATTTTTCAGGACGATACGTTCTCCTAAATTCAATAAGTCCATAGTCGATACGGTCTTTGATGTAATTGGAGAACTGCGTATTCTCTGTTAAAGTAAGAATGTCGCTATTCAAGATGAACTGGTGACCATTTCGTTGTCCCAACGACCATTTTTGTTTTTTATATGTCGATGCGAGGCGGTCCATCGATTGCATAATCATCTTTTCATGTTTTTCTAACTGCACATCTACGGCAAATTTTTTGGCAAGTTGTTTTACGACATCTTCGCAAGACACAACGTTTTGTAATAAAGCTAACTGCAAAATAACGAAGTCGTAAGGCCACTTAATGGGAAGTTGATTTTCTAGCCGTTCAACGCACTCACACATCAATGGGTGGTGTAAAATCATTTGGTCAAGCTCGTTTATATCATTCATTTTTTCTTTTGTTTTGACCCATGAACGATACTTATATATGAAAAACGTTAAGCTTGGCGATTGCTCGTAATATAAAAAATCTAATATTTCTGGTGAGCGCCCAAGCTCATTTTTAAATTGTTGATATAGCATTTTTAACATATCTTTCGAGTTCATTTTAATGGAGTCAATACGATCTAAAATTTCCCTTTGCGTTACTGGGTCTAAATCGACATATGCGCCACCTGGTAGATCGGCAAATTCGTGTGTAATCGCAACACGGAGGGAATCTTTATCAAACGCTTTGTCGTTCAGTTGTCCAGCTAGAGCGAGCGGGATCATAAACGATTTTTGATAATTTCCTACAAAGTCCAAAACCGTCACAAACTCTTTTCCTTCTACTTTTCTTAGTCCTCTCCCTAATTGTTGAATAAATACAGTCGATGATTCGGTAGGTCTTAAAAATAATAAAAGATTCAAACTTGGGATATCAATTCCTTCGTTAAAAATGTTAACGGTGAAAACGAGTTCAAGTGGATCGTCCGGATTTTCTAGTCTCTTTATGATCTGTTCACGATATTCCACGCTATGTTCACCAGTTAAATATGTTGTGCAATATCCGCGTTTATTAAATTGTTCGCTCATATATTTTGCATGCTCGATATTTACACAAAAAGCGAGCCCAACGATACGATCGCCGTCATAACCATACGTGCGAATCATTTCAATAATAAAATCTGTTCGTTCGTTTGTTTTTAAAGCGTTCACAAGCAATGCTTCATCAAACATGCCGTTTTTTAATGGAATCTGACTATAGTCTACCGTACGATCTGAAATACCAAAGTAATGAAATGGTGCGAGCAACTGTGCGTCTAGCGCCCCCCTTAAACGTATTTCATATACAACGTTATGGTCACAAATTGCTAAAACATCTCTACCGTCCATTCTTTCCGGTGTTGCTGTTAAGCCAAGCAAAAATTTCGGCTGAAAATAACGAATAACTTTTTGATATGTGGGTGCTTCGGCATGATGAAATTCATCGATAATGATATAGTCAAATTCATGTTGCTCAAAATGTTGCAACGTTTCGTCTTTAGAGAGCGATTGAACGGTACTAAATAAATACGGTTTATCGAATTGTTTCACAGTTCCTGTTATTTTACCAAATAGATGGTCATTTCCTATCACATGTTTAAATGTTTCGATTGCCTTATCTAACAATTCTTCACGATGAGCGATAAATAAAAGCTTTTTTGGATCATATGCTTTGACATCAAAAGCTGCTAAATATGTTTTTCCAGTTCCAGTAGCAGCGATAATGACTCCTTTTGTGTTACCACTTTTTCTTGTGTATTCAAGGTTTTTTAATGCTTTTTTTTGCATATCATTCGGTGTCACACTTGATGTAACGATATATTCTTCTTTCGGCTCAGCAGCTAAAGGTTTGTTTTCTTTTCTTATTGTTTGTTGTTCGTATTTTTGGATAAATGCATGATCAAGAGAAATCGCATCTGTATGATTCCATATTTTCTCGAAAATTTCTTTTGTATGTTCATAAATTGGTAAAAAGCTTGTATCTGGTAGCTTTACATTTAGTTCATGTCCGTTCATGAGGGCTGAGTGTGAAATGTTTGACGAGCCAATGATTACTGTATTCAGTCCTGAACGTCGATGAAACATGTACGCTTTTGTATGAAAAGATTGTTGTTGTGTATCAATCATTTTTACTTGTACGTTCGAAAATTGCATGAGTTTTTCAAGCGCTTTTGCTTCTGTAATACCTAAATAGGTTGATGTAATAATACGTACAGGAATGCGTTCTTCTTCAAGCATAAGTAAAGGACGGATCAATAATTGTAGACCTGACATACGGATAAAGCTAACCATAAAATCAACAGAGTCGGCTGTGAGCATTTCATATTTTAATGTTTTGAAAAAGTTTTTCATTGTATGTTTGTCGTTATATAGTAAATGCAATCGAGACAAGAAAAAATCTTCTATAATCGGTATTTCCCGTTGTCCATACGTGTATGTAATCATAGAGATCGGCAAAGAAAAAGAATCTTCTTTGTCTGATACTAATGTAGAAATGTGTTGAGTTAGTTGCATAATTTCCTCAAAACGATTCTCTTTTGCCAAACTTTTTAGTTTGCGAGCGAGCTGTTTAGCGGAATGAAGAACGAGAACTTCAATGTAGTCTTTCGGTGATAGACGTTGTATAACACTTGTATCAGGATATTGTTTTGTAAGAAGTTGCAGTTCCTCAAAAAAACTTTTGTTCATGAAATAAAACCACCTAACACTTTTTTATAAAATTTTACCATGATATGTGTAGCATTTCCATCGCTGAAATGACATGATTACAGAGGAACATTCTATATCTCCTTTTCATTCTCGTTTTGTCACACGCCTCGGTTTCAATTTTTTATTGTTAAATTAAGCAAACAAAATGAGCCCAATGACATTTCGCCACGACAATCCACCCACACAGCACTATGAAAGAAAATAGGATATACTAATACATACAACCAAAACGTTAATTTGAACGTTTCATAAGGGAGGTAGCACGTTGGACGCAAATTGGAACTTTGACAATAGTTATGCCCGCTTGTCTGAGCGGTTTTTTACAAGGCTTCATCCGACGCCTGTCAATGACCCAAAGCTTGTTGTGCTCAATCGTTCGCTGGCAAAGGAGCTTGGGCTATGTGCGGAGGCGCTAGCGAGCGAGGATGGGGTGGCGGTGTTTGCCGGAAATCGAATTCCTGAAGGTGCGGAGCCTTTGGCGCAGGCGTATGCAGGACATCAGTTTGGATATTTTAATATGCTTGGCGACGGGCGAGCGATTTTACTTGGTGAACATGTGACGCCAGACGGAGAACGGTTCGATATTCAGCTGAAAGGGTCGGGACGGACGCCGTATTCGCGTGGGGGCGACGGGCGTGCGGCGCTCGGACCGATGCTTCGTGAGTATATCATTAGCGAGGCGATGTATGCGCTTCGTATTCCAACGACGCGCAGTTTAGCCGTTGTGACAACAGGGGAAGTTGTTATTCGCGAAACAGAGCTGCCAGGAGCGATTTTGACGCGCGTGGCAGCGAGTCATTTGCGTGTCGGGACGTTTCAATATGCGGCTCGTTTTTTATCGAAAGAGGAATTGCAACAATTAGCCGATTATGCGATAAAGCGGCATTACCCGAATGTTGAACACGCCTCCAATCGCTATCTTTTTTTGCTTAAAGAAGTGATGAAAAAGCAGGCGGCGCTTGTGGCAAAATGGCAATTGGTTGGATTTGTTCATGGGGTGATGAATACGGATAATATGACGATTAGCGGCGAGACGATTGATTACGGACCGTGCGCATTTATGGACGTGTACGATCCGAAAACGGTGTTTAGCTCAATTGATACGCAAGGGCGGTACGCGTACGGCAATCAGCCGTATATGGCTGGATGGAACATTGCACGCTTTGCAGAAAGCCTTTTGCCGCTTTTACATGACGAAGAACAAAAAGCGATGGAGATTGCGCAAGAGACGATTGCTCAGTTTCCGATGTTGTATGAAATGTATTGGCTACAAGGGATGCGCGCGAAGCTCGGACTTTGCACGGAAGGAGAGGAAGATAAAAAGCTTATCGGTGAATTGCTTCATCTTATGTACACCTATCGGGCTGATTATACGAATACGTTTCGCGCGTTAACGCTAGATGAGTGGAATTTTAACGAAAAAGAGTTTCGCGACTGGTACACACGTTGGCAACAAAGAATCGCCCGTCAAGACGTGACGAAAGATGAAGTACATGAACGAATGCGACAAAACAATCCTGCCATCATTCCGCGCAACTACCACGTTGAAGAAGCGCTTGCGGCAGCGGTTGAGCATGGGGATGATACGGTCATGGAGCGGCTGCTTCACGTGTTAAAATATCCGCATGCATACACGAAAGAACAAGACGAATATGCCGAGCCCCCTGCACCGTCTGATCGACCGTATCGGACGTTTTGTGGGACTTAGAAAAACTTCTCCTGTTTTGGGGAAGTTTTTTTGTATGGAAAGGGATGGTTGGTACGTTGTAATATTAAGAAAGGAAAGGGGGAGGAATATTGTTTCCATTTTTGCATGACAATTTATACATAAACGTAAAGCTCCCGAAAGGAACCATTGTTTTTCGGGAGGGGGATATGTGTGAGCATGTCGCTTTTATCGTCTCTGGTGTCATTCGGGTCGCAAAAATAGGGGAGAATGGAAAAGAAGTGAATTTATATCGCGTTTGTCGTGGGGAGTCGTGTGTGTTGACCATTTCAAGCGTATTGTCGCATTCACCTTTTCCGGCGACCGCGATTGTGGAAGAAGATGCGGAAGTACTAATTGTTCGGAAAGATACGTTTGCGAAGATGATGACAACAAATGTTGAGCTACAAACGTTCGTTTATGATATGGTGATGAATCGCTTTATGGCGATGATGCAAATGATTGAGCATATTGTATTTGAAAAGATGGATAAGCGCATGATTGAGTTTTTACTTACACGATGCAAAAACAGCAAGGCAAACACGATCGAGATGACGCATGAACATATTGCTGTGGAACTTGGAACGGCACGCGAAGTCGTCAGCCGAATATTGAAGCAATTCGAGCGGGAAGGATATATTCAACTAGCGCGTGGGAAAATAAAAATTGTGGACAAAAAAGGGTTATATGACAAATTTGCAACAATGTGACTTTATCACAGAACGTTTCCCTTTTTTCCTCTATGATTAAAGATAGATAAGAAGAGGGGAGGAAAAGAAAATGAAAGCTAATGTTGGTTCAGTTGATCGCATGATTCGATTCATATTAGGTATTGCACTATTAGGATTATTTTTCCTTGAGGGAAATATAAAATATGTCGGTATTTTAGGAATCGTTCTAATTGCTACGGCATTTATAAGATTTTGTCCACTTTATGTGCCATTTCGAATCAATACAACGAAAAAATAGCCTAAGCAAACGCTTGGGCTATTTTTTCGTTGAACTGAAAAAAGCAGGTGTCTATGGGCGTCTGTTTATTAATCTACTTTTAACACGAGTGGCTGTTAATTTGCCCGTTTATCATGCGATTGAATACGCCGTTCATATTTTCAGAACATAAAATATTTTTTGGATAAAAAGGTATATTTTTATTTATGTATTGACGATACAAAATGTTACCCTTTTAGTCATAAAGTATGAGTAAAATGTTTGTTGGAAAAAAGACATGTTCGTTATTTAGAATAATAAGGAATTTTTCAAATATGTAAGCAAAATAGATGCAAAAAGGGCTCTTCTCCTAGAAGGTAGTAAGTGAAGTGCAAAATACCTACTTCTTTTTTCATAGTTGTTGTGATAAAATGAAAATGTAAAAAATTGAATAATCGGCAAACTACTCGAAAGGGTAGGGCGCAAAGCTATAGGGGCTACGTCTATATGTAGATATGCCAGCCAGTTGCCCTTCTTGTGAAATATAAGAAGGTCTCATTCTCTAGGGAACATGTCGAACTATAGCTGCCTTTACTCACTTTGCTTGGGCAGCTTTTTTATTTTATTACGACATAGGAGGGAAGCATCATGAATTTAACAGTAAGAAAAAAATTAGTGTCGACGTTTCTTGTAGTACTATCAGTATTTATCGGGGTCAGTATACTTACATATAACCGGCTAGAGCAAATTGACGAACAATACTCGCGTGCGATGAAAGAAGGATTTGAACGAATTAACCTTGTGACAAATATGCAAAATGCGGTATTGCGCGAACAAATTGCGGTGCGAGGATATTTAATTAACGGAAAGCCTGAAAGTTTAACGGCATTTGAACAAGCGGCGAACGAATTTTTAGCGAATCAACAAACTATCGCGTCATTGCAACTAGAAGATGAAGCAAAGCAAGCAGTTGATCGCCTAGCGAAAGCAGAACAAGAGTATCGTAGCATTGCGAAACAAGCGATGGAGTTTAAAAAGCAAGGTCAAATGGATGAAATTTCACGCTTAATGAAAGAACGAGGAAATGCGCTAACGCTCGAGGTAACGGAAGCAGGCGAACAAGCGAGAGCGATTCAGCAAAAACATTTACAACAAATGAGTGAAACATTGTCTAAACAAGCAGAAAATATGAAATATATGACGCTCATTACGACTGGTATTGCTTTTCTCGTAAGTATCGCCATTGCAATTTATATTAGCGAAAAAATTGCCAAACCGGTTAGACAAATTTCTGAACATGCCGAAAAAATCGCACATGGCGATTTATCGTTGGATGATATTCATGTTGCTAATCGCGATGAAATTGGTGAATTAGCCACATCATTTAATCAAATGGTTCACCATTTGAAACGACTCATCCAACAAGTGAGCACAGCAACCGAGCATGTGTCTGCTTCGGCACAAGAGCTCATGGCAAGCGCGGAGCAGGCAAGTGCAGCGACAGAAGAAGTAACGACAGCTATTCAAGAAGTAGCCCAAGGGGCAGAAATGCAAGGAAAACATGCAGAAGAAAGCGTGGAAGCTATTGGTGAGATGGCAACAGGAATTGAGCGAATGGCTCAAACGGCTACCGTTGTAGCGAATTCTGTGACGGAGACAACGAAACAAGCGACTGTCGGACAGCAATATTTACAAAAAGTCGTTATGCAAATGAATACAATTAACCAGTCGACAAACGAAACGAATACAGTAATTAAAGAGCTAAATGAAAAATCAGCACAAATCGGAAAAATTGTCGATGTCATCGTCGGTATTGCTGAACAAACAAACTTATTGGCGCTTAACGCAGCCATTGAAGCGGCACGAGCAGGCGAACACGGAAAAGGGTTTGCCGTTGTAGCAGACGAAGTGCGTAAATTGGCAGAACAGTCGCGTGAGTCTGCAAATCAAATTGCACAATTAATTGAAATGATTCAACAAAATACAGGCCATGTTGTAAGTATTGTTGGAAAAGGAACGGAAGAAGTGAAACAAGGAACAAAATTAGTAGAAGAGACAGGAACATTTTTTGCGCAAATTTTGCGCTCGATTGAACAAGTAAATGCCCAAATTCAAGAACTATCAGCGGTTTCTGAACAAATGTCGGCCGGTGTTCATCAAGTGCATGCTTCGATGGATGAAGTATCGTCGATTGCGAAACACTTCGTTGAACGGACGGCTGAAATTTCCGCATCTTCTGAAGAACAGCTAGCATCAAGTGAAGAAGTAACATCAGCAGCTACATCGTTAGCTGAAATGGCAGAAAAACTACGCAATGCGGTTTCTACGTTTAAAGTTTAAGGTGTCCCTAGAATTTTCGGGACACCTTCTCTTTATTTTATGATTTTCTTCTTTTACTTTGGCGAATGCCAGCTGCTTCAGCACGTGCTTGTGCCTCTAAATCTTCATGATCGGCAAATTCGGCAGAAAACTCGACATCGTGACCGTCTGATTTCATCGTTTTTGGTACTTGTGGCATTTTTGATTTGTTTTTATCGCGCGCTTTTTGACCACGTGAACGTCCCATATGTGTCGCCTCCTTTCTTTCGCTACTAGCATGTGACGAATAGCGAAAAAAATGAATGGAGAATGTTGTTAATGACGAGCATGTTTGTCGGTAAACCCACCGGCTTGATCCGCGCGTTTGAAATCGCGGGCGTATGTCACTTCTTGTGCGCTAGAGAGCGTACTTTTCGTTTTCTCACGTTTCTTTTTGTCAGCCATATGTATCCCTCACTTTTGTAAAATTGTAACATTAACATTATGAGCAGAAAAGTAAAAAATTATCCAAATAAAAAAACCTGTTCGCACAGAACAGGTTTACGCTTCTTTTAATTGTTGTTCATCGTCAAGTTTTTGTTGGCGCATCGCATATAGTGTATAGTTGTCTTTTGAAATTTCATATAAGTTATATATGTCTTCGCCTTGATTCATTTCTTCCCATAATCGCTTTCTCGTTTCATTAGCAAGGGTGACGTAAGGAAGTTTTTCAGCAGCTTTTGTGGAGCGGACGTTGACTTTGCGAATGCGCATGAAGATTGTGTTGATGGAACGTTCATAAAACAGTTCGTTAAAGAAGGCATCTTTAGCAGGTTGGTTGTATCCTTTTCCATGATACGGCTTTCCAAGCCATGTGCCTAAAAAGCCAGCGCCATCTTCAATGTCAAATAAGTTAATCGTTCCAATCGGATTGCCCCACTCGTCTAAAATGGTGCGCGAGATAAGTTCGCCGCGTTCTTCAGCTTCAATCGTTTGTTTTGTAATAAACAAAAACTCTTCGTATGAATATGCTTTATGGCGCACGAAAGGGAAGACGTCTGGGTGCACCATAAGCTCGTATAACGCTTGACAATCTTGCAGTTCGCGTTTTTTTAACATCGAATCTCCCTCCATTTACGAGGGCAGTCGACCATAGGGAACGAGCCACCCTCGAAATTTTTTAATTTATGCAAATCAAAAAATTTCGGGGTGGGAATCGAACCCACTAGAACCAGCGCATTGCTGGTGGCGCACCATTTGCCTTCCCTTACTGTCGCATGAGTATATAATTTTGAACGTATATATTTCGTGTATAACCTTTTATATCATACTTGAAACGGTGTAAAAAATAAATAGTTTTTTTATTAATTTTTTTTGTATATTATTTCTCCATTTATCATGGTGAATATAGGAGTTGCGAGGTAGTGAAACGGATGATAATTCCAAACAACAATATCAGCATCTTTTCCAATCTCTAAGCTGCCGACACGGTCATCAACTCCTAAGTTGCGTGCTGGTAAAATCGTAATGCCTTCGAGTGCTTTTTGTTCATCAAGCCCTTCACGCACAGCAATCGCAGCGCAAATGTGCAAATATTGAATTGGTGTGTACGGATGGTCTGTCGTGATCGAAACATGGACGCCGACATCGGATAAAATTTTATACGTTTTCCAACTTTTATTTTTTAGCTCTACTTTGGAGCGGCGTGTGAGTGTCGGGCCAACGGAGACGTGCAAGTTCCTGCCTTGGAGCTCTTCTGCAATGAGATGCCCTTCTGTACAATGTTCAATGCGCAAATCCAGTTCGAACTCATCAGCTAAGCGAATAGCAGATAAAATGTCATCAGCACGGTGGGCATGAACACGAATCGGAATTTCACGATTTAGCGCTTGAATAATCGGGATTGTGCGAAAATCGTGCGGCCAATCGCTATATTTCGCGTTGTAAAACGTTTCGCGAAGCATTCCCATAATGCCCATGCGGGTAAGTGACTCTTTATTCCCTTGGCTATGCATGCGTTTTGGGTTCTCACCGAGGGCGATTTTTAAGCCAGCTGGTTGTTTAATAATCATGTTTGCGACATTTTTTCCGTGCGTTTTAATGACTGCCGTCGTTCCGCCGATGACATTCGCGCTTCCAGGCATAATATGAACCGTTGTAATGCCGTGTTCAATCGCATCCCGAAAGCCAGGATCGAGCGGATATACGCTATCAATAGCACGTACATGTGGAGTCATCGTTTCAATTGTTTCGTTTGCATCGTTACCTGCCCATCCTGTTCCTTCGTCGTATAAACCAAGATGTGTATGGACGTCAATAAACCCAGGAAAGACGTATTTTCCCGAGACATCAATAACTTCTGTTTCCTCATTTGCGGGAAGGTTATAACCGATTTCTGTAATTTTTCCATTTTCAATACGTACATCTGCCCCTTTTATCGGAGGAGATGTAATCGGATATATTGTTCCATATTTTAATAGTGTGCTTCGCATGTCAATCCCCTTTATGTTTTCTTATAGTGTATTCGTCACGATTGTAGAATGTTTACTAATGCTTCATCAATAGTCGAAAATGAAAAATCGTATCCTGCTTGAAGCAACTTTTCAGGGATAACACGTTGCCCTTCTAACACAAGCATGCTCATTTCTCCTAACAATAGTTTGAGAACGGAGGATGGAACAGGAAGCCAATGCGGGCGATGTAGAACTTTAGCGACTGTTTTTCCGAACTGTTTCATCGTCACAGGAGATGGAGCGGTGACGTTGATCGGGCCTGATACGTTTTCGTGTCGAATAACAAAATCGATGGCGCCAATGACGTCCTCTATATGCACCCATGACATCCATTGTTTCCCGCTTCCAATCGTTCCACCAATGAACCATTTGTAAGGAAGAACAATTCGTGGAAGTGCTCCGCCACCTTTCCCTAAAATAATACCAAAGCGCATAAATACCGTGCGCACGCCAATTGATGCAATGCGTTGTCCAGCCTCTTCCCATCGTTTTACTGTTTGCGCTAAAAAGTCTGTTCCCATTGTTTCATGACGTTCAGTAAATGTTTCGTTGAGCGATGTGCCGTAAATGCCAATTGCACTTGCTTGAATGACAACACGCGGCTTTTTATTCATTTTTGTAATTAACTCATATATCTCATTTGTTGCTTGTAATCGACTTTCCATCATTGCCCGCTTTCTTGTTTCGTTCCAACGTCCGCTATTAATCGGCTCACCAGCTAAGTTTACGACCACGTCAATGGAAGGCAGTTGTTCATGAGGTTTTGCGTCCTCCGTTAGCCATTGCACATAATGAACATACGGATCGTTCTCCCGTTTTTGAGCGTTTCGCGTTAATATATACATATGATGGCCATTTCGTGTAAAATATGTTGTTAATGCTTTACCGACAAATCCGGTTCCTCCAGCAATTAAAATATTCATTATTTTCCCTCCTCGTATAGTATGTTTAGAAAGATTTTTAAATCGAATTTCCAGTTGGATATG